>DATFGC010000026.1:0-8804 GCA_035249765.1 Gemmatimonadales bacterium
TGCCCTGATCGAACGAACTCATCATGTACCGGACCTCGGCCGTCACCTCGATAGGTCCGGTTCCGACCCCGCGAACGCCCACACCGATGTCAATGGTCGGCCGCACCTGGTTCCTGGTCTCGGCAAGATCGAACGCGTACCACTTGAAGCCGCCGCCGAGCCGGAAGGTCGGCTGGAGGTGCGAGCCCAGCCAGCCGGTGGGCGCGAGCAGCACGCCCGCCGTGCCGGCGGTCACCATGACATGGGTTGAGGGGCCGACCACCGTGGGGCGGATCGAGCTGCCGAGGGTAATCGTGCCGAAGCCCAGCACTCCGCCGGCGTAGACCGAGACCAGACCGGACGCCAGATACTGAAGCTCGAAGGAGAACGCCGGTCCGGACCCCAGCCGGGTATCGTTCGAATCGGCGGCCCGGATGAGCGCGGAGTGAGGTACGTAGCCGCCGGTCGAGGCGCCGATCCGCCACCCGCCAGGCGTTTGCCCGCTCGCCCCCGTGGCCACCAGCAGCGCACACCCGGTGACGCGGAGCGCCCGGTGCGCCGTCGCCATCACGTTCATCGATTCGCGCATCATGGTGATGGCCGTCAGTTGAAGGTGATCGAGGCCGAGGTCACCGGAGCCAGGCCGGCGCCGCCGGAGATCGTGAAGGTGCGCGCGCCCGCCGCCCCGGTCACATTGAGGCCGGTGAAGCTGACCGCGCCGCTGGCATCGGTGAACCCGATGACGGTGCCGTTGAGGGTGCCGCCACCCGACGCAATGGAAATGGCGAGCGGCCTGCCCGCCAGCGCGACGCCGGCCCCGGCGGCGTTCCGCAGCTGCACCGTAATCGTGAAGCTGGCTCCGAGCGTGATCGGCCCCGCCGGCGCGCTGGTGATGCCGATCTGGGTGGCCGATTGGGCGGTGAAGGTGACCGGATTGCCGGTGATGCTGCTCCCGGTGACGGTCGCCAGCAGCGTGTTAGGCGCAGTGGGACCCAGGGTCCAGCTGCCTGCCGACGCCAGTCCCAGGGCGTCGGTGAGCTGGTTCGCTCCGCTGACCGAGCCGCCCCCGGACAGCACGCTGAATGTCACGACCGCCGCGGCCACGGGGTTGCCGTTGGCGTCGGTCACCTTGACCGTCGGCGCCAGCGGGACCGGAGTGCCCTGCAGCGCCACCTGGTTGTTCCCCGCGTGGGCGACGACGGTAGTCGCCGTGCCCGCGGTGCCGGTGGCGTTGAAAGTCACCGTCGGAAGGTTGGGGGCGGTGGCCGTCACGGTGTTGAGCCCGGACTGCGGACCCAGCCGCCACGAGGAGAGCGTCGCAATCCCGTTGGCATCGGTCGTGACCGGGGAGCCGACCACGCTCCCGCCGCCGGCCGTCACGGTAAACGTCACCGCCAGCCCGGACACCGGGATGCCGGCGGCGTCACGGACGATCACACTGGGCGGATCGCCGACGTTCGACCCGGCCGGTGCCGCCTGCGTGGTCAGCGAGACCGCAACCATCGAGGCCGGCGGCCCCGCCAGGCCGGTCGCGGTAAATACGATCGGATTGTTGCTGACCCCGTTGGCTTCGACCCGCGCGGCCAGCGTCTGGGTCCCGGCGGAGGGTCCGAGTCTCCAGCTGCCCACGGTGGCGATGCCCTGGGCGTCGGTAACGGTCAGACCGGAGGTCACCTGGCCGCCCCCCGAGAGCACGGTGAATGTCACCGCCGCTCCGGCCACCACGTTCCCGAACGCATCCACCACCCGCACGCTGGGGGCGATCGGGAGGATGCTTCCCGCGGCAGCCGCCTGATTGTTCCCGGCGACGGCGCTGACGCTGGCGGGAGGACCGGCGGTGCCGGTCGCGGTGATCGTCGCCGACACGCTCCCCGCGGTAGCGGTGAGGACGTTCTGCCCCGGCGTCTGCCCGAGGGTCCAGCGGGTGCGGGCGAGGCCGTCCCCATCGGTCGTAGCGGTCGCCGGATCCACCGTGCCACCGTTGGAGGCGCTGAAGGTCACGGCCGCTCCCGGCAAGCTCTGATTGTCGCTGCCGAAGACGCGGACTTCGATCGGATCGGGGAGGACCTGTCCGGCGCCCCCGCTCAGAACCGCGCCCGGGACGACATCCACTCGTGCCGCGGGGAGCGGCAGGTTGACACTGGTCTCGCCGCAGGCAGCCAAACCGGTGAACGCGAGGGCCGCGCCGAGCGCCGCGAAACGTACCCGGCGGAAGCGCTGGAGGACTGGAGTAGCCACTGTATGCCCGTTGTGAAGGGCGGACCTGCGGGACGCTTCCGGATACTCTACACTAGTGTACCACGAAATCAGCGCCGCAGTGAGTCTTTGGAAGAACCTGACGTGCTGGAGGGTTGTGCCACCTTGCGTCGTTGCGTCGTTCCGTCGTTGCGTCTGCCATGGGCCCTGCTGGATTTGAACCAGCGCGCGACGGATTATGAGTCCGCTGCTCTAACCAGGCTGAGCTAAGGGCCCGTGCCTACACCGCAGCAACTTACCGAAACTCTCTTCGACTCGCATCGGCTGACTATGGGACAGACCGTGGGGACTGATGGTTCTATCTACCTCCCTGGCGGGTCCAGACCGCGATCGCACCGCAGTTCCCGTCGTTGAACTCAGGCGGCAGCTCACCAGGCCCTCGGAACACCTCGATCAGTTCGATGTCGCCGATCGCGATACGGTCAAGCATAGTACCGACCACAGCCTGGGCCTCACGCTTGGTTTCCGCATCCCCTTCGCGATTTCCAGAGGCCGACGCGGCCATCATTACCTTGCCGTCGGGCATCTGCCGTCGTCCATCGATGTAGACATTGATCTTCGGCGGGAACTCGCTGCAGCGGACGAACCTTACGATCGTGCCGCCGCTTGCGCCGCTCATCCGGAGATCCACCCTGACCCCTGCCCTTCCTTGCAGCAGCTCAGCTACTCGCGTCGGGGCACGGCGCTCGATGTCACTCCGCTCAATGAAAAGCCCGAAGCCCTGACGGCGCCGTCTAAAAAAGTCGTCATACTTGGTCGTTGAGGCATACTCCGCGGGCTTGGCGTTTCGGGCAGTGACTTTGATCTCCGGCAGCTCGAAAACGCCTTGCTGCAGTTCGATCGCGCCGGACCAGGGCGGTCGGAGCTTCAGCAATTGAGACTTGTAACCCGGCCGGCGGATGCGAACCAGGAGCTCGGCGAGCACCGGTACCCTGAGCAAAAAGCTTCCCGTGGCTGACGAAAAGGTCGTCATGCCCGTGCCGGGGACGCCGATTTCGGCGCCCTCAATCGGTGCCCGAAGGGAATTCACAACGACGCCCGAGATGGAGCTCATCGTCGTGTCGGGCTGCTGGGCGGGGAGCTGGGCGGAGAGCAACGGCAACAGCACGCCAAGCCGGTACCTGAATCGCGTTGGCCGGATCTGACGCCGTACAGGCATAGGCCTGTTTCCTATGTTTACCGCGGGTCCGCTGCCAAGCGTTGAGCTGACGCCCGGTCAGCTCGCCCTCAGGGAATCCCGATCCAGCCTGCTTCCCACCGCCATCAACAGGATGGCGAGGAGGCACCCTCCATAGTTCAGCACCACGGGGAACCAGATCCCCATCGCAAGGCCCGCATAAATCGGGACGGCCAGGAACGTGATCGGCGCCAGGATAATGGCGGCAATCATACCCCAGAAGCCGATCACGTCGGTGATGATGTCCAGGGACAACACCAGCCCCCAGATGCCCGTCACCACCAGGACCACCGCCCCGACCCCGTTGACCACTTTCCCGAAGGCTGCCACGGCGTTCTCCTTCTCGGCTCCAATACTATCACTTCCCGCTCCTCCGGAGCAGGGCTCCCGGCTAAATTGCCGCGGTGCGGGCGCTCATTCTCTCCCATCTCTACATCGATCCTTCGTCTCGAGGCAAGCTGCGCGCGCTCGCCGGCGGCGGCATCGATCTCATGCTCGCCCTTCCCGTCGGCACCCTGGGACTCGACGGCGGTATCCGGATCACGCCGGTTCCGGTCAAGGGTGACCCCACCGATCCCGCAGGCTCGAGCTGGAACCCGCGGGCCATTCGCCGGATCCTGTCCGATTTCCGGCCTGATCTGCTCCAGATCGAAATCCCGCCGGGATCCCAGGCCGCCGCGGCCGCGGCCAGAGCCGCCCGCCGCCTCAATATCCCCTACGTCGTCTTCAGTGACGAGAGTCTCCGGCCCCGCCGGGGCCTGCTGGAACGACGCCGCTATCACCGCGCCCTGTCCGGCGCCGCCGGCATCGTGGGCGGCAACCTCCTGGCGCTCTCGCTGCTCACCGAGGCAGCCCCGGGAGCCCTCTCCACCGTGCTTCCTCAGTACGGCGTCACCCTCGCACCCCAGGTCAGCCGCGATCCTGCGCAGCGGAGCCTGCGGCTTGGCTTCATCGGACGGCTGGTGCCGGAGCGCGGCGGGGAGACCCTGCTTCGCGCGGTCGCCGAGCTGCTGGGTCCCTGGACCCTCACCATCGTGGGCACCGGCCCCGAGCAGGAGGAGCTGGAGGCGCTGGCCCAGCGGTTGGGACTGGCTTCGCGAATCCGCTGGCTGGGAGGAATCCCCAGGAGCGAGCTGGGCCTCGTCTGGCAGGACCTCGACTGCCTGGTGCTTCCCTCGCACGACACACCCAGCTGGGTGGAGCGGTCCAATCCGGTGCTGCTCGAGGCGATGGCGCGGGGCATCGCCCCGGTGGTGCTGCGTGCCGGCGCCCTTCCCGAGCTGGTGGGTGACGCGGGAATCGTCGCCGACGACCGCGACACCCTGGTCGAGGCCTTGCAGCAGCTGCTGGCCGATCCCGCCCGGGTGAGGGCCCTGGGCGAGAAGGCGCGGCGCCGGATCCTCGAGGAATTCGTGGATTCGGCGGTGGCCCGGCGGACGGCGAGTTTCTGGGAAAAGGTGCTGGCGAGGGTGCCGGCTACTCCAGCGGCAAGGTAACCCGCCGCCCGTCGCGGGCCGAGAGGTAGGTGGCGATCAGAATCTCGAGGGAACGGAGCCCTTCACGCCCGTCGGTGTCGGGAGTCGCCGCTCCGCGGAGGGTCTCGATCACGTTGCGGTAGTACCGCTGATGGCCCCGCCCGTACACCGAGATCGTCTCGTAGCTGGCCCGCTCCACTTCCTTGTCCATCGAATGGGCACTCTCGAAGTCCCAATGCTCGATGCGGTTGACGGCCACCCCGCCCACCCGGGCAGTGCCCTTCTCGCCCAGGATCGTGACCGAGCCCTCCAGGTTCTTGGGATACGCGAGCATGGTGACGTTGAGCGAGCCCAGGGTGCCCTGGCGCCAGCGCAGCGCCAGCACCCCGGTATCCTCAGCCTCGATGCGCCGGGCCAGGGTGCCGGTGTAGGCCTGCACGCTCTCCACCGGGCCGATCAGCCAGTCGAGCATGTCCACGTAGTGACTGGCCTGGTTCATGAACGCGCCGCCGTCGAGGGCCCAGGTGCCCCGCCAGGGCGCGCTGTCGTAGTACGCCTGAGGCCGGCTCCAGAACACGTTCACCGTCACCAGGAAGATCCGGCCGAAGCGCTGCTCCACCACCGCGCGCTTGAGGAGCTGGAGGGTGGGATTGTTGCGGTTCTGCTTGACCACGAAGAGCCGCCGGTCCAGCCCCTCGAACAGCGCGACCATCGCCTTGCCATCCTCCCACCGGGTCGCCATCGGCTTTTCGCTCATGACATGCCGGCCGGCCCGTACCGCTTCCATCGCCTGGGGCGCATGCAGTCCGCTCGGCGTGGCGAGGATCACCACGTCGGCCTCGGTGGCGTCCAGCAGGCTGGTCAGGGAATCGAAACCGGGCGCCCGGGTGGCCTCGGTAGCGCGTTTGAGGGCAGCGGGGTCGATGTCCGCCACTCCGACCAGCTCGGCGTCCTCGGGGTGTGCGGCCAGGGCGTCGAAATGGCTGGCGGAGATACGCCCGCATCCAACCAGGGCGAAACGGATTTTCCGGCCGGTGATGACGAGAGGGGCCCCGGTCACGCCGCCCCGTCGGTGAGACTGAGCTGCCGGGCGCGCCATCCTTCCATGCGCACGGTCAGCACGACGCCCTCCGGCGTCACCTCGCGCGACAGCACCTCGCCGGCGCGATACACCGCGGCCAGCCTGGCCCCGTCGTCGGCCGGCACCACCACCCTGAGGGTTGGCCGGCCGGCCCGGGCCCGCTCCCGGAGCGCCGCCTTGACCTCCTCGACGCCATCGGTGCGCATGGTCGACGCCAGCACCGCGCCGGGATGGATCTGCCGGATCCGGGCCGCGAAAGCGGCCGGGTCGGCGACCAGGTCCATCTTGTTGAACACCAGGATCACCGGCCGGTCGGCCAGATCCAGCTCGCCCAGCACTTCCTCCACGACCTCAACCTGCTCTTCCCAGTCGGGATGGCTGGCATCCACGACGTGGAGCAGCACGTCGGCCTCGCCGGCTTCCTCCAGGGTGGCCCGGAAGCTCGCGACCAGATGGTGGGGCAGCTTGCGGATGAAGCCGACGGTATCGGTGATCCGCACCCGGACTCCGTCCCCGACGTCGGCTTCGCGGGTCAGGGTGTCGAGCGTGGCGAAGAGCCGGTCCTCGACGAAGATGTCGTGGTCGCCGGTGAGCGCGCGGAGCAAACTCGACTTGCCGGCGTTGGTGTACCCCACCAGCGCGGCGTGCAGCAGCTTCTGCCGTCCGCCCCGAATGGTCTCCCGGTGGCGGGCTACGTCGCGCAGCTTGCCGCGATGGTGCTGGATCTTCTGGCGGATCATCCGCCGGTCGGTTTCCAGCTGGGTTTCACCGGGGCCCCGCAATCCGATCCCGCCCCGGATCCGGGAAAGGTGGGTCCACATCCTGGTGAGCCGGGGGAGCAGGTATTCGAGCTGGGCCAGCTCGACCTGCAACTTGGCTTCCGCGGTGCGGGCCCGGGTCGAAAAAATGTCCAGGATCACCTCGGCCCGGTCCATGACCCGGATGCCCAGCTCGCGCTCCAGGTTGGCGCCCTGCACCGGGGCCAGCTCGTCGTCGAAAATGGCGAGAGTGGCGTTGCGCGACTGGACCAGCTCCTTGAGCTCGTCCACCTTACCTTCGCCCAGCAGGGTTGCCGGATTGGGCGCCGCCACCTGCTGAGTCAGCCGCCCCACCACCTGCGCCCCGGCCGTATCCACCAGCCGGCCCAGCTCGTCGAGGTGCTCCTGCACCTGGTTCACGTCCCGCGAGCCCTTGCGGGTTACCGCCACGAGCACCGCGCGCTCCGCCGGGGCTTCAACCGCGATCATTTCCCGAATGGTCGTCCTCGCCGATCGAAGGGGTTCCCGGAAAGATAATCCCGGGCCGGGCTCACTCCTCGCTCCGGCTCTTCCACCACGCCATCCGCTCGGCGACCTTCTTTTCGTACCCCAGATCGCCCGGCTGGTAGAGCTCCTTTCCCAGCAGCGGCTCGGGCAGATGGTCCTGCTTCACGAAGTGCCCGGGATAATCGTGGGCGTAGCGGTACTCCGCGCCGTAGCCCAGCTCCTTCATCAGCCGGGTGGGCGCGTTGCGGAGATGGACCGGGACCGGCTCGGCGGGAGTCTCCCTGGCCAGCTCGAGCGCCTTGCCGAGTGCCTTCACCACGCTGTTCGACTTGGGCGCGGTGGCCAGGTAGATCGTCATCTCGGCGAGGGGGAGGTATCCCTCGGGTGGCCCGAGCTGCCGGAACGCTTCCCGGGCCGCGACCGCGAGGGGAAGCGCCTGGGGATCGGCCAGGCCGATGTCTTCCGCGGCCATCGCGATGGCGCGGCGGAACAGCACCAGCGGGTCTTCGCCGCCCTCGAGCATGCGGGCCATCCAGTAGAGCGCCCCCTGCGGATCACTGCCCCGGAGCGATTTGTGGTAGGCCGACAGCAGGTTGAAATGCTCCTCGCCCGACTGGTCATAGCGGGGCACCCGGCGGGCGAACGCCTCCGCCATGTCGGCGAGGGTGATCCGCCCCCCTTCTCCCGCCTGCTGCGCGGCGGCTTCCAGCGCGTTGAGGGCGCGCCGGGCGTCGCCATCGGCCTGAGCCGAGAGCCAGCCGACGGCATCGTCGTCCACCTGAAGACCCAGACCGCCCAGGCCGCGGTCCAGGTCGCCCAGCGCCGAGCGCAGCACCGCCTCGATCTCGGGAGGGCCGAGGGGGGTGAGGACGAACACCTGGCAGCGGGACAGCAGCGCCGCATTCAGGCTGAAGCTGGGATTCTCGGTGGTGGCTCCCACCAGGGTGATGGTGCCCCGCTCCACGTGGGGGAGGAAGGCGTCCTGCTGGGCCCGGTTGAAGCGGTGGATCTCGTCGCAGAAGAGGATGGTGCCCCGCCCCAGCCGGCGCCGCTCCTCGGCCTCCTTGATGACCTCGCGGACCCGCTGCACTCCCTCGGTCACCGCGCTGAAGGCGATGAAGGCCCGGCCGGTGTAGCGGGCCATGAGGTGCGCCAGCGAGGTCTTGCCGGTTCCCGGAGGACCCCAGAGGATGGCGCTGCCCACGTCGCCTCGTCGGATGGCGTCCCCCAGCGCGCGTCCCGGAGCGAGGAGGTGCTGCTGCCCGGCGAATTCCTCCAGGGTACGGGGGCGCATCCGCGCCGCCAGCGGCGCGGGGGTCGAGAACAGCTCCGGAGTGTCTTCGCGCATGCCGGTCACCGCGCCGACCCGGTCAGAGAGCCAAGCAGCAGGAGCGCCGCCGCCCCGCCCAGAAACGCCGCGGTCATCCGCACCCCGCGAATGGCCTGGAACTCGGGCACCAGGTTCGACGCCGCGACATAGAGGGTGACCCCCGCCGCGAGAGCGAGGCCGGCCCGCGACAACGCCGCCACACTCTGGGTCAGCAGCACCCCGGCGATCGTCGCCGCGCCGA
>DATFGC010000027.1:0-15060 GCA_035249765.1 Gemmatimonadales bacterium
ACCAGTACGCCTGGAGCGTCACCAGCAGTCCCACCAGCGCGGCGAGCGCCACGCTGTGGAAGAACACGTAGCGGAGTATGGTTCCCTCCTGGCCCTCCGAGCGGGTCACCGTGCTTGCCACCACGATGCTCTGGGCGTCGATCATCTTGCCCATCACGCCACCAGAGGAGTTTGCCGCCGCCATCAGCACCGGATCGAGGCCCAGCTGCTCCGCCGTGATCCGCTGCAGGCTTCCGAACAGGACGTTCGACGAAGTGTCCGAGCCGGTCAGGGCGACGCCGAGCCAGCCGAGCAGGGTTCCGAAGAAGGGATAGAGGATTCCGGTCTGCGCGAATGCGAGGCCGAGAATGGCGTCTTCGCCGCTGTACCGGGTCACGTAGCCCAGCGCCAGCATCAGCGCGATGGTGAGGAGCGACACCCGCACCACCCGGAGCGTCGCCAGCCACTCCCCGGCCAGCTCCCGGATCGAGTACCGGAGCAGGACCGCGGTGAGCAGCGTGGCCAGCAGAATGGCGGTGCCGGTGGCCGAGAGCCAGTTGAGCGTAAACAGCGCGGCTTCCGGCGCCGGCGCGGCGACGATGGGTGGGGCTCGTTCCACCAGGTTGTGGAGCCCGGGAACCGCCAGCCGCGGGGCGGAGACGGCGTTGAGGGCGTTCTTCACCTGGGGCAGCCCCCAGAGGAAGACGAAGCCGGTGAGGGCGATCCAGGGTAGCCAGGCGATTGCCGGGACATGGGGTTTCTCCTGTTCCCGCTTCGCGACTCCCCATTCCCTGAGCGAGGGCCGCCAGATGGTGAGGAAGCCGGTCAGCGCCGCCATGCTGCAGGCCGCGGCCACGATATCCACCAGCCAGGGACCGTGCAGCGTGGCCACCAGGTACTGGGGCAGCGCAAAGGCCGCGCCCGCCACCAGGATGGCCGGCCACACCTCGAGCATGCTGCGCCATCCGGCATAGGCCCAGATGAGCCAAAAGGGAACGATCAGCGAAAAGACCGGCAATTGGCGCCCCACCTGCGCGCTCAGGGCATGGAGGTCGAGCCCGGTCACGGCGGAGAGGGCGACGATCGGCGTGCCCAGCGCCCCGAAGGCCACCGGGGCGGTATTGGCGATGAGCGCCAGGCCCGACGCCTGCAGCGGCCCGAACCCCAGCGCAATGAGGATTCCCCCGGTGACCGCCACCGGGGTGCCGAATCCGGCCGCCCCTTCGATGAACGCGCCGAAGGAGAAGGCGACCAGAAGGAGCTGGAGCCGCTTGTCGGCGGTGATCCGGGTGACTCCCTGGCGCAGCGCGTCCAGCAGGCCGCGCCGCTCCACCAGGCGGTGGAGGAAGATGACGTTGAGCACGATCCAGCCGATGGGGAACAGTCCGAAGGCGGCGCCCAGCGCCGCGCTCCGGAGCGCCATTCCCGCGGGCATCCCGATAACGGCGGTCGCGATCAGGAGGGCGGTCACCAGGCCCGCCAGCGCTGCAACGTGGGCCCGCAGCCGCAGCCACGCGAGCGAGCCCAGCAGCACCACGATGGGGAGCGCGGCGGCGAGGGTGGAGAGGAGCGCCGACCCCGCGGGATCGTAGCGCTGGGTCCAGCTCATGCCAGCAGGTCGCGGGTGATGTCGGAGAGCGCGGGGGTGCCCGACAGCGCCATGGCCAGATCGAGCTCGCGGATCAACAGCTCGAGTGCCCGCCGCACGCCGGCTTCGCCCCCGAGGGCCAGCGCCCAGAGCAGGGGGCGCCCGATCATCACGGCGCGCGCCCCGAGGGCAAGCGCCTTGAGGACGTCGGTTCCCCGGCGCACCCCGCCGTCCATCATCACCAGCACCCGGTCGCCCACCGCCTCGGCCACATCCGGAAGGGCGCGCAGACTCGGAATGCCGGTGTCGAGCTGTCGCCCGCCGTGATTGGAGACGACGATGCCCGCCACGCCGTGCTCCGCCGCCCGCCGGGCATCATCGGCCCGGACCAGGCCCTTGAGCACCAGCGGCAGCGGGGAAATCGCCTGGAGCCACGCGAGATCCTGCCAGGAAAAGGAGGCATCCCGCATGCCGTGGATGAAGCTGGCGAGGCCGGATCCGTCGGCGCCCCCCTGGAGCGGAGCGCTGGCATCGGGACGAAAATTGGCGACCCGGAGCGCGGGCGAAAGCCGGAACGAGTTGCGTTCATCCCGTTCCCGCCGGCCGATCTCCGGCACATCCACCGTCAGCACCAGCGCCGCGAACCCGGCCGCGGCGGCCCGTTCCACCAGGGCACGGGTGATTCCCCGGTCCTGATGCACATAGAGCTGGAACCAGAGCGGCGCGGCGGTCGCGGCGCGCACCTCCTCCAGGGACACCGTCGAAAAGGTGCTGAGCGCCATGGTCAGCCCGACCGCGGCGGCGGCGCGCGCGGTGGCGAGCTCGCCGTCGGGATGGGCCAGCTGCTGGAAGGCCATCGGCGCGACGACCAGGGGGGCGGGCGAAGGAGTGCCGAGCAGGGAGACGGCAAGGTCCCGGCGGCTCACGTCCACCAGCACCCGGTGCCGGATCGAGATCTCCTCGAAGGCGCGGCGGTTGGCATGGAGCGTGATCTCGTCGTTGGCCCCACCAGCGAAATAATCGTAGGTCGGCGCGGGGAGAATCTCCCGCGCCATGGCCTCGGCTTCGTGCAGATTGAAAAAGGTCATGGCGTAACATCGGGGAACGGGGAAGACTGGGGAAGGGGAATACCCCTTCCCCTTCCGGATGGTTCGGCCGAATCTACAAGCATGCCCGATGCGCACTCCGGATCCTTCCTCGCCCTGCAATCTGCGCTGGCAGGGCGCTTTGCTCTGGAGCGCGAGCTGGGACGGGGCGGCATGGGGATCGTCTATCTGGCCCGCGATATCGCCCTCGACCGTCCCGTGGCCATCAAGCTGCTGCCGCCGTCGCTCGCCGCCGTTCCGGCTCACCGGGAACGGTTTCTCCGTGAAGCCCGGATCGCAGCGCGGCTCTCCCATCCCCACATTGTCGCCATTCACTCGGTTGAAGAGCACGATGGGCTGGCGCTCTTCGTCATGGCCTACGTCGACGGCGAATCGCTCGGGCACCGGCTCGCACGGGGAGCGCCCTTGGCGTCCACCGAGGCCGCGCGGATCGTCCAGGAGGTCGCCTGGGCCCTGGCCTACGCCCACGGGCATGGCGTGGTGCACCGCGACATCAAACCGGACAACATTCTGATCGATCGCGCGAGCGGCCGCGCCATGGTGACCGATTTCGGGATCGCCCTGGCCGGTGGCTCTCCGCCGCCCGACGGGGAGGCGCGCCTGCTGGGAACCGCGCGCTACATGAGTCCCGAACAGGTGGCCGGCGGCGCGCTCGACGGCCGGAGCGACCTCTACTCGCTGGGGGTGACGGCCCTCCAGCTGTTTCGGACCGAGCTCCCCTCCCGGTTCGCTCCCATTATCGAGCGTTGTCTCGCCCCGGACCCCGACTCGCGGTTCCCCACGGGTGAAGCGCTGGCGGAGGCGATCGGCATTGCCCGGGGCCACCGCCCCGAAGTTCCCGCCCCGGTCGAGCGATTCGTCGACCTCTACAAGACGCTGAGCACCGAGATCGCGACCTACGCGGCCATTCTGCTGGTTCTGGTGGCGGAAGCCTGGGTTTCGCGGGGGATCCCCATCGCCGATGTCCTCTTCCTCACCCTGACCGTCTGGGGACTGTTCGTCTCCATTGGGCTTGGGTCCCTGCGTTTCTTCCAGCTGGTGAGACGGGCGCGGCAACTGCAGCGCGAGGGGTACACCCTGGCCGATGTCCGGGGTGCGCTGGCCCGTGGGGGGACGGCGGCCCCGGACCCCGGCTCTCGGCGAGCCGGGACGCCCCGACGCCTGGGCTTCGCTGTCCTCGGAGTTGCCGGCGCGGTGCTGTGGGGTCTGGCGTTCCGCTGGCAGATGGGCGTGTCGCTGGGTCCCCTGCTCGATGGGCTCATTCTCGCGGCCTTCACGCTGGTCCCCGTCGTGTTGCTTCGAGGCGCAGTGGGAAGGATGCTGAGGCCCGGCCTTGCGGGATGGTGGTCGCGACTGTGGTGGAAAGTCATGGACTGGAAGGTCTTTCGGCTCGCCCGCCTGGGCGAGGGCCGCGCCGAGGTGCATTCCTCGGAGCCAACTGAAGCCATGCTGGGTGCCGGGGTGGAGGATCTCTTCAAGGCGTTGCCCGAGAACCTGCGCATCCAGTTCAGCGACGTGCCCGCGATGGTCAACCGCCTCGCCGCGCGGGCGCGGCAACTCCGCGAAGCCGGAGGAGATCAGCCCGACGGGCCACTGATCTCCACCCTGGCTGCGATGGAACAGCTCCGGCTCGACCTGCTTCGCCTGCGGGCCGAAGCCGCCGGAACCGGCGAGCTCACCGCCGACCTGGACGCGGCGCGCCGGCTGGGAGACCGGATTGACCAGTTGATGGCTGGAAAACCGGAAGTGTCGTAGGAAGTCCAGCCGCCCTTCCCCGTTCCCCCGGTTTTCCCCCGGTCTTCCCGGTTTACGGTATCGGCGGGGGTCCCGCCGGAACCCACGGCTTGTAGACAAACCCCCGGGTCTGCCTGGAGAATTCCGCCCGCATCGCGTCCCGGAGCGCCGGATCCACGAAGAGATCCACCGCGGTGATCGCCAGCGCCTTGGCGGCGTAGACCATGCCCTTGTGGCCGATCGACATTCCCCCGGTCGCCACGACCGGCCAGGCGTGCCAGGGCGACTCCCACACGCCCGTCGTCACCGTCAGGTTGATGGTCGGCACCAGCCAGCTCACGTCGCCCACATCGGTGGAGCCGCCTTCCGGCGCCGCTGGTGCGGGATCGCGGATCGGCTGCACCTCGCCGACCACGCCACGCTCCTCAATGCCCACCGCGCGCTGAATGGTCCGGGCAAATTCCTGCTCCGCCGCCGTATAGGTGATCGGTCCCAGCCACTTCAGGTTCTGATCGAGCAGGCGGGCCCCGGCGTGATTGACCAGGATCTCGTAGTCGCCGGCCTGAATGGTGAGGGTGGACTCGACCCCGGCGATCAGGCCGGCTCCTTCGGCGATCTGGCGGACCCGTGCCAGCACCGGCTCGATCCCGGTTCCCTTGGAATCGCGCACCCACATCCAGACCTTGGCGTAGTCGGGCACCACGTTCGGCACGTCGCCGGCCCGCTGCACCACGTAATGCATCCGCACCGAGGGGCGGACGTGTTCCCGGAGCTGGTTGACGCCGTTCACGAACGCCTCGGTCGCGTCGGAGGCGCTCCGCCCGTTCCAGGGATCAAACGCCGCGTGGGCGGTCTTGCCCCGGAACTCGACCACGAAGTCCACGATGGCCTGGCTGCTGCTGTTGTCGGACTGGATCCGGTCGCCGGGATGCCAGACCAGCATCGCGTCCACATCCTTGAACACGCCGTCCCGGGCCATGTAGACCTTTCCGCCCACCGATTCCTCCGCCGGGGTGCCGAAGAAGCGCACCGTACCCTTGAGCTTGCCGCTCGCGATCAGGTCCTTGACCGCGGCGGCGGCGCCGAGGCTTGCCACCCCGAACAGGTTGTGCCCGCAGCCGTGGCCGGCGGCTCCCGCGGTCAGTGCTTCGCGCTGGGGCACCGCCTTCTGGGAGATTCCCGGCAGGGCGTCATACTCGCCCATGATACCGATGACGGGCCGGCCGCTTCCGAATTCGGCCACGAAGGCCGTCGGCATTCCCGCGATCCCGCGGGTCACCCGGAAGCCCTGCTGCTCGGCGTACTCGGCCAGCAGGGCCGCGGAGCGGGTTTCCCGCAGCGCGGTCTCGGCAAAGGCCCAGATCTGGTCGCTCAGCGCGGTGAGCTTCACGGCGCGCTGCTCGACCCCGGCCACCGCTTCCAGCTTGAGCTTGGGGTCGGTCCCACTGGAAAGGGGGACGAGGAGGAACGGGAGGGTGACGGCAAGCAGGCGAGTGCGCATGAGTCAGTCATCCAGCACGGGTTCGTAGCGGTCCTCGCCCCGGGGGGCGAGGTGGGGCGAGTCATTCAGGATCCGGGCGCAGGTGTTCCAGCGCAGCGCGGCCTCGTCACTGTCTCCGGGGCGGAGCAGGAGGGCCCGTTCGTAGTGCTCCATCGCGGTCCGGAACGCCTCGTAGGCCATGGCCCCCGTACCGGGCCGGCCGGAACGGAGCAGCGCGGTCGCATGCCGCTCGTATATCACGCCCTCGTAGTAGGCGCGGGCAAACCGGTCCTGCAGCCGGGGGAGGACCTCCTGTGCCTTGAGCAGCCCGGAGGCCATGGTCTCGGTGAAGCGGTCGGTGCGGGCCAGCAGCAGATTGACCAGCGCGCCCTGGTGATCCGGCTCCACGTCCAGGATGTCGAGGCAGATGCTTTCCGCCGCTCCGGGCTCGTTGAGCAGCCGGTAGCGCTCGGCCTTCGCGAGGGCGGCGGGGATAGCGCCCGTGGAGATGGGTTTCAATTCAAACATATGTGTCTCCTCTGACGAGGGAGCCAGGGAGCCAGAGAGCCAGGGAGTCGGCAGACTTTCTGGCTCCCTGACCTCCCCGGCTCCCTGGCTCCCTGTTCACGGTCCGGCAATGGTGCCACGAATCATGCCGGCCAGCTTGACGATCGGATCGAAGGCGTGATCCATCACCCGCTCCTTGAGCGGAATGATCGCGTTGTCGGTGATCCTGATCCCCTCGGGACACACCGCGGTGCAGCACTTGGTGATGTTGCAGTAGCCGATGCCGTGCGCCTTGCGCAGCTCGTCCCGGCGGTCCAGGGTGTCGAGCGGATGCATCTCCAGCGCCGCCACGTGCACCAGGGAGCGGGGCCCGATGAATTCCTCGTGGAGATGGTGATCCCGGAGGACGTGGCAGACGTCCTGGCAGAGGAAGCACTCGATGCACTTGCGGAACTCCTGCACCCGGTCCACGTCCTCCTGCTGCATGCGCCAGGTCCCGTCGGGCGCGTCGGGAGGGCGGGGCGTGAATTTCCGGATCTTCTGCTTGGCGCGGTAGTTCCAGCTCACGTCGGCGACCAGGTCGCGGTGGTGCGGAAAGGCCCGGATCGGCTCCACCGTGACCGGGCGGGAGAGATCGAGCTCGTCGAGCCGGGTCATGCACATGAGCCGGGGCTTGCCGTTGATCTCGGCGGAGCAGGATCCGCACTTTCCGGCCTTGCAATTCCACCGCACCGCGAGATCGGTGGCCTGGGTCGCCTGGATCTCGTGCACCGCGTCGAGGACGACCATCCCCTCGGAGACCGGGGTCTGGTAGGAGACCAGCTGCCCGGTGCCGCTGTCGCCCCGATAAAGCTCGAAGGTCGCGTTCATGGGTTCCTTTGACAGCCATCAGCCATCAGCCCGCAGCCGGCAGTCACGCTGATGGCTGAAGGCTGAAGGCTGAAGGCTCTATTTGAATTCCTCGACCAGCTGCTTGAGATCCTCCCGCATCGGCGGGATCGGCTCCTGGTCCAGCTCCATTCCGCCGTCCGCGCCGGGGCGCAGCACGAAATTGAACCCGGCAAACTCGGCTCGCTTCTCGGGAAAGTCCTCCCGGAAGTGTCCTCCCCGGCTCTCCTTCCGGGCCAGCGCCGCGGTCACGATGGCTTCCGAGATGGTGAGCAGGTGGCGCAGATCGAGCGCGGTGTGCCATCCGGGATTGTATTCCCGGTTGCCGGTCACCCCGACCATGGCGGCCCGCCGCCGGAGCTGGACCAGCCCCTCCAGCGCCCGGAGCATCTCGGATTCGGTGCGCACGATGCCGGCGAAGTCCTGCATCATCTCCTGGAGGTCGTGCTGGACCGCGTAGGGGCTTTCCCCATTGGCCCGGTCGAAGGGCGCCAGCAGGTCCCGTGCTGCCTCGTTGACCTCGCCGCCGTCGGGCGGAAGGGCGGGATGGTTCCGGGCGAATTCGGCCGCGAATTCTCCGGCCCGCTTGCCGAACACCAGCAGATCGGACAGCGAGTTGCCTCCGAGCCGGTTGGCTCCGTGCAGCCCGGCCGCCGCCTCGCCGGCCGCGAAGAGTCCCGGGAGCGTGCTCATCTGCGAATCGCCGTCCACCCGGATCCCGCCCATGATGTAGTGGGTGGTGGGCCCCACCTCCATCGGGGTGGTGGTGATGTCGATGCCGGCCAGCTGCTTGAACTGGTGGTACATGCTGGGGAGCTTCTTGCGAATGTGCTCGGCGGCCTTGGGGATCTTCTCCTTGATCCAGGCGATGTCGAGAAACACCCCGCCATGGGGGCTGCCCCGGCCTTCGCGCACTTCCCGCACGATGCAGCGGGCCACGTGGTCGCGGGTCAGCAGCTCCGGCGGCCGGCGCGCCTCCTTGTCGCCGGTCACGTAGCGCCAGCCCTCTTCGGGGGTGTCGGCGGTCTGGGCCCGGTAGTTCTCCGGGATGTCCTCGAACATGAACCGGCGGCCCTCGCTGTTCTTGAGCACCCCGCCCTCACCCCGGACCCCCTCGGTGACCAGGATGCCGCGCACGCTCGGCGGCCACACCATGCCGGTGGGATGGAATTGCACGAATTCCATGTCCTGCAGCACCGCCCCGGCCTGGAGCGCCAGTGACTGGCCGTCGCCGGTGTACTCCCAGCTGTTGCTGGTGATCTTGAAGGCCCGCCCCACGCCGCCGGTCGCGATCACCACCGCCCGGGCGCGAAACAGCCGGAGCCGGCCCCGCTCCCGGTCGTAGGCCAGCGCGCCCGCAATACGGCCGTCCCGGGTGAACAGGGTGGCGACCGTCACCTCCATGTGGACGTCGATCCCCTGATGAATGCCGTGGTCCTGGAGGGTGCGGATCATCTCCAGACCGGTACGGTCGCCCACATGCGCGAGGCGGGGGTAGCGGTGGCCCCCGAAATTGCGCTGGAGGATCCGTCCGTCCTCGGTACGGTCGAAGAGGGCGCCCCAGGCCTCGAGCTCGCGCACCCGCTCGGGCGACTCCCGGGCGTGCAGCTCGGCCATGCGCCAGTTGTTGACGTACTGCCCGCCCCGCAGGGTATCGGTGAAATGGACCCGCCAGTTGTCGCGGTCGTCGACGTTGCCGAGCGCCGCGGCGACGCCGCCCTCCGCCATCACGGTATGGGCCTTCCCCAGAAGCGACTTGCAGACCAGGCCCACCGAGACACCGCGGGCGGCGGCCTCGATGGCGGCGCGAAGCCCCGCACCGCCCGCCCCGATGACCAGCACATCGTGATCGAAGGTCTGAAGCTCGGGCATCAGAAGAGCCTCGGATCGCTCAGGATGCCCATGGAACAGAGCCGGATGTAGAGGTCGCTGCCCGCCACCATGAAGAGGCTCACCCAGGCCCAGCGGGGATGGGCGGCGTTGAGGCAGGTGGCGCAGGCGTAGGGGACCCGAAACGCCTTCCGCCGGGAGAACTGGTCCCGGAACCCCCCCAGAATATGCCGCATCGAGTGGCAGCCCACCGTGTACCCGGTGAGGCAGACGAGATTCGCCGCCAGGATCAGGGTGCCCAGTCCGGCGCCGAACCGTTCCCCGCCGCCCGCGGGATCGGGCCACCAGAACGCCTTCCAGAGGTCATAGGACAGGAAGAAGAGAAAGAGCACGGCGAAGAACATGAAATACCGGTGCACGTTCTGAAGGATCAGCGGGAAATACCGCTCCCCCAGGTAGGATTTCCTCGGCTCCCCGACGCTGCAGGCCGGGGGATCGGCCCAGAAGGCCTTGTAATAGGAGCCGCGATAGTAGTAGCAGGTGAACCGGAACAGCGCGGGGAAGGGCAGAATCAGGAGCGCCGGACTGAAGGGCAGAAAGCCGGGCCACCAGCCCGGTTTGGGCCCGAACCAGGCGTGGGGCGAGCTCCCGAAAAGCTCCGGACTGTAGAAGGGCGACAGGTAGGGGCCGAAGGTATAGTGGGCGTTCTGGAAGGCGGCCCAGGTGGCATAGACCAGAAAGGCGGACAGGATGAGGAGCACCACCAGCGGCTGGATCCACCACGCGTCGCGCCGGCGGGTTTCCAGAAACCGGCGGCGGGTCAGGGGGACCGTCGCGTGCGTCATGCGGAACTCCGGGAATGACTGGAGCGGCGTGGAGCGGGATGGAGGAATCTAGCGCTGCGAGGCGAGTAGCTCCATGAGGTGGTCGAGCTCCACCGGCTTGACCGTGTGGGTGTCGAATCCGGCGTCCTTGCTTCGCTGCCGATCCCGCTCCTGCCCGTAGCCGGTCATGGCGATGATGAGCGCGCCCTCCAGGCCGCTCTGGCGGAGTCGGCGGCAGACCTCGTAGCCGTCGATGCCGGGAAGCCCGATGTCGAGCAGGACGACCTCGGGCCGTTCCGACGCGGCGAGGTGCAGCGCGTCTTCTCCGTGATGCGACACCAGCACGTGATGACCGCTCAGCGAGAGCAGCATGGCGAGACTCTCGGCCGCGTCCCGGCTGTCGTCCACGATCAGAATCCGGCGGGGCGGGATCGCGCGCCGGGCCGGCGGCGTCACCGGCCGCCCGGAGGCCGGCTCCGGGACGAGACAGGGAAGCCGGATCACGAACTCGCTCCCCCGGTCCACCCCCTCACTCCGCGCGCTCACGCTGCCCCCGTGCATCTCCACCACCGTCTTCACCAGCGACAGCCCGATGCCGAGGCCGCCCTGGGCCCGGTCGAGGGTGCGCTCCCCCTGGGAGAACAGCTCGAAGACCTCGGTGAGCATGTCAGGAGGAATCCCGATCCCGCAATCCCGGACCGTGATGACCGCCTCCAGGCCCTGCTGCTCGACCACCAGATCCACCCGCCCGCCGTCGTTCTGGTACTTGGCCGCGTTGGTGAGAAGGTTGGCCACCACCTGGGTGAGCCGGGCCAGATCCCCCTGGAGCACCACCGGCGCCGCGGGCAGGACGGTGGTCAGCTGGTGACGGTGGGCTTCCATGAGCGGGCGGCTCAGCTCCAGCGCGCCGGCGAGGACCTTGGCCAGGTCCACCCGCTCGAGACGCAGCTTGATCTTGCCCAGCGTGATGCGGGAGACGTCGAGCAGGTCGTCGACCAGCCGGGTCAGCTGGCCGGCCTGCCGCTCGATCACCTCCCGGCACCACTGGAGGTCGGCATCACCGCCGGTTTCCTTGAGCCGCATGATGTTGACGGCGTTCACGACCGGCGCCAGGGGATTGCGGAGCTCGTGCGCCAGCAGGGCGAGGAACTCGTCTTTCCGGCGGTCCGCCTCCCGCAGCTGGTCGGTGAGCGCCATCTGGCGCAGCATGGAGGCTTCCAGCTCGGCGGTGCGCGCCGTCACCCGGTCTTCCAGCTCCCGGGTCAGCCGCTCCGAGTCGCGGGTCTTGCGGTACAGCTCGGCGAACACGCTCACCTTGGCCCGGAGCAGCTCGGGGATGACCGGCACCGACACATAGTCCACCGCGCCGGATTCGTACCCCTTGAGCTGGTCCAGGTCGCTCAGGTGCACCGCCGACACGAAGATGATGGCGGTCTTCTGGAACCGGGGATGCTGGCGGATGATCTCGGCCAGCTCGAACCCGTCCAGCTCCGGCATGCTCACGTCCATCAGCACGACCGTGATGTCGGTCTTGAGCAGATGCTCCAGCGCCTCCCGGCCCGAGTTGGCCTTGATCAGGTTCTCCCCCAGGCCGCTCAGGATGGCTTCATAGCTGAGCAGCTTGCCGGGCTGATCATCGACCAGGAGGATGTTGACCGGGTCGTGGGTTCGCACCACCGGGAGCCTGGTTATCGGTGCAGCCACATGCGCAACGCGGACAGGAGTTGCTCGGTGTTGACCGGCTTGGCCAGGTAATCGGACGCGCCGGCCTCGAGGCACTTTTCCCGGTCGCCCTTCATGGCCTTGGCGGTCAGCGCGATGATCGGCAGGCGGCGGAACTCGGATTTCTGCCGGATGGCCTGCATGGTCTCGTACCCGTCCATCCCGGGCATCATGATGTCCATCAGGGTGATGGCGACATCCGGAGTGGCCTCCAGCGTGGCAATGGCCTCATGGCCGGTTCCCGCGGTCAGGACCTCCATGCCGCGCCGCTCCAGCACGCTGCTCAGCGCGAAGATGTTGCGGACGTCGTCGTCCACCACCAGCACCTTCTTCCCGATCAGGTCGTCGTCGGAGCGGTGCAGGCGGTCCAGCATCTGCTGCTTCTCCGGCGGCAGATCGGCGACCACCCGGTGGAGGAACAGCGCCGTTTCGTCGAGCAGCCGCTCCGGCGATTCCACCCCCTTCACGACCACGCTGCGGGCCAGGGTATGCAGCCGGGAGTCCTCCTCGGGGGTGAGCTCCTTGCCGGTGAAGACCACCACCGGCAGGTCGGCCAGGGCCGGGTCGTCGCGGATGTGCTCCAGCACCTCGAAGCCCGACATGTCCGGCAGCCGGAGGTCGAGCACGGCGCAATCATACGGCGCCGACCGGAGCGACCGCAATGCCGCGTGGCCGCTTCCTGCCGTGTCAATCTTGATGTCGTCGTGGCCCAGCAGCTCGGCGATCCCCAGCTGCTCCGCCTCGTTGTCCTCGACCACCAGGAGCCGCTTGGAGCGCGGGGTGGAGAAGTCGCGGATTCGGGAGAGTGCCGCTTCCAGTCCCTCGGTGGTCGTGGGCTTGGGCAGGAAGCTGAACGCCCCCCGGGCGAGGCCGTGCTGGCGATCCTCGTCCAGGGTCACGATCTGGACCGGGATATGCCTGGTGGACGGGTCCTGCTTGAGCTGGTTCAGGACGGTCCAGCCCAGCATGTCGGGCAGGAACACATCGAGGGACACGGCGGTGGGGTGGTACTCCCGCGCCAGCGTCAGCGCCTCGCTTCCCCGCATGGCCACCAGCACCT
Source organism: Gemmatimonadales bacterium (assembly GCA_035249765.1). Taxonomy (GTDB): domain Bacteria; phylum Gemmatimonadota; class Gemmatimonadetes; order Gemmatimonadales; family GWC2-71-9; genus JABFSM01. The sequence continues at coordinate 12,719 of DATFGC010000027.1, forward strand.
GGAATCCCTGGGCCCGGGCCAGGTCCACCAGGATGCGGGCGTAATGGGGATCGTCCTCCACGATCAACAGCACCGGCGCCCCCGCGCGCAGCTCCTTCCGGTCGTCGGGAATGGATTCCACCGGGCGGTCCCAGACCCGCACCGCCGGGAAGCCGCCGGTCCGCGGCTGTTTGGTCTCGGCGTCCGGCACGCTCGCCACCGCCGCGGTGGGGCCGACGTAGGTCTGGGGCAGGTACAGCGTGAAGGTGCTGCCCTTTCCGGGAACGCTGCGCAGCTGGATCTCGCCGCCCAGCAGGCTGGCCAGCTCCCGGCTGATCGCGAGTCCCAGCCCGGTCCCGCCGTATTTCCGGCTGGTGCCGGCGTCGGCCTGCTGGAAGGCCTCGAAGATGATGCGCTGCTTCTCCAGCGGGATGCCGATGCCGGTATCGGAGACCTCGAACGCCACCACACTCGCGGTGCGCTTGAGAATCGGGTGATCGGTGGTCCATCCGGCGGCCGCCGGACTCACGCTGAGCCGGACCCCGCCCTGCTCGGTGAACTTGAACGCGTTGGACAACAGGTTCTTGAGCACCTGGGTGAGCCGCTTGGTGTCGGTCACGATGGTGCGGCCCAGCTGGGGGTCCATCCGCACTTCCAGGGACAGGTGCCGGTTCTCCGCCTCGTGCCGGAAGGGCCGGGCCAGGGATTCGAGCAGGCTGGTCACCCCGATTTCTTCCGGCGACACCGTGACGGTGCCCGACTCGATCTTGGAGAGATCCAGGATGTCGGTGATCAGGTTGAGCAGGTCGGTTCCGGCGCCGTGGATGGTGCGGGCGAATTCGACCTGCTTGGGCGACAGGTTGCCCTCGGAGTTCTCCCCGAGCTGCTGGCCGAGGATGAGGATGCTGTTGAGCGGGGTGCGCAGCTCGTGCGACATGTTGGCCAGGAACTCGGACTTGTACTTGGACGTGAGGGCCAGCTCGCTGGCCTTTTCCTCCAGCGCCAGCCGGGCCTGCTCGATCTCCTGGTTCTTCCGCTCCACCTCGGCGTTCTGCTCCGCGAGCTGCTGGGCCTTCTGGGCCAGCTGTTCATTGGTCTGCTGGAGCTCGGTTTGCTGGGTCTGGAGCTCCGCGGCGAGCTGCTGGGACTGCTTGAGCAGTCCCTCGGTCTGCATGGTGGCCTCGATGCTGTTGAGCACGATGCCGATGCTGGCGGTGAGCTGCTCCAGGAACGCGAGGTGCGAGGCGGTGAAGTGGCTCAGCGACGCCAGCTCGATCACCGCCTTGACTTCGTCCTCGAACAGGACCGGCAGCACGATGACATTGCGGGGCACCGCCTGGAACAGGCCGGAGCTCACCGTGACGGTCTCCTCGGGAAGATCCGACAGCACCATCCGGCGCTTCTCGATGGCGCACTGACCCAGCAGGCCCTGGCCCACCTGCACGGTCTGACGATGCCCGTTCTGTCCGTCGTCGGCAAACGCGGCCACCAGCCGGAGCTCGGGATCCTCGGCGCCTTCGACCCGGTAGATCACCCCCTGATGGGCGTTGACCAGCGGGGTCAGCTCGGACAGCAGCATCCGGCCCACCGTGGCCAGATCGCGCTGGCCCTGCAGCATGCCGGTGAACCGGGCCAGGTTGGTCTTGAGCCAGTCCTGCTCGGTATTCCGGTCGGTGGTGAGCCGGAGGTTGTCGATCATGGTGTTGAGGTTGTCCTTGAGCTCGGCCACTTCGCCCCGGGCTTCGACCTGGATCGACCGGGTCAGGTCGCCCTGGGTCACCGCGGTCGCCACCTCGGCGATGGCGCGCACCTGGGTGGTGAGGTTGGCCGCCAGCAGGTTCACGTTGCCCGTCAGATCCTTCCAGGTGCCGGCCGCGCCGGGGACGTTGGCCTGGCCGCCCAGCCGGCCTTCGACGCCGACCTCGCGGGCGACCGTGGTCACCTGATCGGCGAAGGTGGCCAGGGTCGAGGTCATGTTGTTGATGGTTTCGGCCAGCGCCGCGACCTCGCCCTTGGCATTCACGGTCAGCTTGGGCTTGAGGTCCCCGTTGGCGACCGCGGTCACCACCTTCACGATCCCGCGCACCTGCTCGGTCAGGTTGGCGGCCATGACGTTGACGTTGTCGGTCAGATCCTTCCAGGTGCCCGCCACCCCGGGCACTTTCGCCTGCCCGCCCAGCTTGCCTTCGGTGCCCACCTCGCGGGCCACCCGGGTCACCTCCGCCGCGAAGGCGTTGAGCTGGTCGACCATGGTGTTGATGGTCACCTTGAGCTCGAGGATCTCGCCCTTCACGTCGACGGTGATCTTGCGGGAGAGGTCGCCCCGGGCCACCGCGGTGGTGACCTCGGCGATGTTGCGGACC
>DATFGC010000028.1:0-4130 GCA_035249765.1 Gemmatimonadales bacterium
CACTGGAGGGCGAGCGCACCCCGGCACAGTCGCTCGCGGTTCAGGAGGAGATGCAGCGGCGGCTCGCGGCGTTGCCGGGCGTGACCGAGGTGGGCATCGGCTGGAACGTCCCGCTCCGCGCCTCCGGCGTGCAGCTCGAGCTCAAGGCGGAGGCCCAGGCGCAGGATCCGGGGCAGCCGAAGCCGGTGGCGGAGTTCCGGACGGCGACACCGGAGTACTTCCGCGCGGCCGGCATTCCGCTGCTCCAGGGCCGGGAGTTCGCGGCGACGGACGGTCCCGAGGCCGGCAAGGTCGTGATCCTGAACCGCACGCTCGCGGAGCGGCTCTTCCCCGGCATGGATCCGGTCGGCCGGCGGGTGGCGTGGACCGGCGACGTACTCCGCTTCATCTCGCTGTCGCCGGATTGGCGGACCATCGTCGGTGTGGTGGGCGACACCCGCGACGCGGGGCCCGACGCTCCGCCCCTTCCGGCCGTTTATCAGCCGATGACGCAGAACGACTTCGGCTTTTTCCCCGGGGCGATCGTGATCCGCGCCCGTGGTGCCGAGGGCCTGGGGCCGCAGGCCGCACGGATCATCCGGGAGCTGATTCCGGACCAGCCGGTCGAGCGGATCGCGACCCTGGAGCAGATCCGGGAGGAGACGGTCGCGCCGCAGAGGCTCAACGCGATCCTGGTGGGCGCATTCGGCGCAGTGGCGCTGGCCATCGCCGCCGTCGGCATCGGCGGGGTTCTCGCGTTCTTCATCGCGCGGCGCACCGCGGAGATCGGGATACGGATGAGCCTCGGAGCGGATCCGTGGCGGGTGATGGGGATGGTGCTGGGGGACGGAGCCCGGCTGCTGGCGCTCGGGCTCGGCCTCGGCCTGGTGGCCTCGGCGCTGGCCGCTCGCCTGATCCAGGGCCTGCTTTTCGGTGTGCCTCCCCAGGATCCGGTGACGTTCCTGGCGGTGGCGGCGCTGGTGTCGCTCGTGGGGCTCGGCGCCTGCGCGCTGCCGGCGCTGCGTGCGGCGCAGGTGGATCCGCTCGTAGCGATGCGAGCTGAATAGACTCGCCCCCGTTGTCACCCTGAGCGAAGCGAAGGGGGCCATGCCCGATATGGCCCCCTTCGCTTCGCTCAGGGTGACAACGGTTACTGCTTCAGCATCTTCGGATCCTGATGCACCATCAGGTGCGCGTACGGTGTCCCCGCGAACATGATGTACGTCCCACCCGCGTTCGGCTTGGTTGGAAGCGCGGTGCTGGCGGAGTCGAACGGCCAGATGAGCATCCAGTGCGGCGGCTCCTCCACCTCCTTGGTCCCGGCCCCCGGCATCATCACGCTCTTTCCGTCCGCCGTCTCATAGTGCACGCCGCCCTTGGCCATGTAGGCGATGCCCGGCTTGTCGATCGTGGGCGGCTGCGGCTTCTGCGATATGGCGGCTACCAGCCAGGCGAAGCCCCGCTCATCGGCGCACACGGGGGCCCTGCTCTCGTCGGGCATCAGCGTGCAGGTAAATCCATTCCTGCTCTGACTGACGGGTTCCACCTTGCCCTTGGGATCCATCCGGACGATGCCGGCCTGATCGGAGATGCGCTCCGGGGCGCCCTCCCGGGCGTCGCGAGCGAATTCTTCAGTCGCTTCGCTGCTGGGTGCGCCCTGTGCGAGGAGTGGGGAAGACAGCAGACAGAGTGAGGCAACGTGAAGCAGCATCCTGTGTGGCATACGGCCCCTCCTTAGGACGCCATCCCGCGCCGCGTGCCACGGCCTTGGGCGTGTTGGAGGGCTACGGGGCGGCGATGCGTCGTCATCGCGTATTCTAGAATCCTGCCCGCCGCCGGCAAGACGGCGGGCAAGGGGTTCCTAGCTCGTAGCCTCACCCAGCTTGTCCTGGAGTTGCTCCGCCTGATCCAGGTGCTTCTGGATCACCGGCTTGGCCTGCTCGATCAGGGCCTTGAGCTGCTCGTTCTGCGCCTGGCCGTGGGCGTTCTCTGCCAGGTCGAGCACTGCCTTGTGGGCCGCGACCTCCTGCTCGATGTAGACCCGGTCGAACTCCGGACCCTTCGGGGTGGACTCGAGCGCCTTCATCTCACCCTCGGCGAGCGGCTTGACCGGATCGGCCGCCGGCGGAGCGGGGGTCACGTTCAGCTTCTTCGCGAGCTGCTGGCCCGCCTCCCGCAGCGCGTGGTGCTCGCTCATCATGAGCTTGGCGAAGTCCTTCACTTCCTTGCTGGTCGCCTTGGTGACGGCGAGCGCGCCGGCGGCGCTGTCCGCCTGGTTGGCCTCGTCGAGCAGGGCTACGATGTTGGCGTCGGTGAGCGGCGCGCTGGCCCCGGCGGTGTCGGCCGGTATGCTGTCGGCCGCCATTCCCGTCTCCGGGCCCGCGGGCACGGTATCCTGGACCGCCGCGGAGCGTTCCCGGTCACCGCAGGCGGCGAGGCTGAGGGCGAGCCATGCGGCCGGGACGAGCGCATGGGGTGAGAGGACGCGGTACATGAGGCCTCCTCGACCTGGGGTGCTCCCAAGTCACTGGTGATCAAGGCGTTACGGGCTGCTGCGGAGCGGTCGGCTCCGCCAGCGTACCAAAGGTGGGATGGGGTGCGGCAGATTTCTGTGACTTGTCACCCTGAGCGAAGCGAAGGGGATCTTCCCGAGCATGGCCCCCTTCGCTGCGCTCAGGGTGACAAACGGACCCCGAGCGTTAGCTTCCGAGTACACCCTCAAGCGTCGCTCCGCTGACCGATACTCGGGAGCGCCATATGTCCGTCAATCGCGCCGTCAGCTTCACCGGAATCAGCTTCCAGAACCCCTTCCTGCTGTCCTCCGCCCCGCCGACTGAGTCGGAGAGCAACATCCTCCGCGCCTTCGAGGCGGGATGGAGCGGGGTGGTGACCAAGACGATCGGGCTTCATCCCGTCACCAACGTGGTGGGTGCGAAAGCCAAGTTCATGCGGACGTCGCCCGAGGACTCCTGCGTCTCCATGAAGAAGCGCCCGGGGGCGGCGCTGCATTCGTCCTGGAACTGGGAGCTGATCTCGGACAAGACGCTGGACTGGTGGCTGCCCCGCATCCGGCGGATCAAGGAGGCCTTCCCCCACCGGGTCCTCATCGCCTCCATCATGGCCGGCTCGGGCAACGACAAGGAGCTGAAGAACTGGCAGCGGCTTGCTCAGGGCTGTCAGGACGCCGGCGCCGACGGGCTGGAGCTCAACTTCTCCTGCCCCCACATGGACCGGCGCGACATGGGGTCCAACATCGGGAGGGACGAAGGACTCTGCTCCGTGGTGACCGAGGCCGTGAAGGAGGTGGCTACGGTGCCGGTCTGGTGCAAGCTGACGCCGGCCACCGCCGAGATCGAGGTCGAGGCGGGCGCCTGCTTCCGGGGCGGCGCCGACGCCATCGTGTCCTCCAACACGTTCCCCTCCATTCCGCTCATCGACCCCGAGACGCTGGAGTTCGAGATCAACGTGGACGGGTTCGTCTCCAGCGGCGGGCTGGGCGGGCCGGCGATCCTGCCGTTGTCGCTGGCGAAGATGTCGCAGATGACCCGGGCGTTTCCAGACCGCAGCTTTTCGGGGATCGGCAGGATCTCCGACTTCGACCAGGCGCTGTCGTACATCCTCCTGGGGTGCGGGACGGTGCAGGTGTGCACCGCGGCGATGCTGGACCAGGCGGTGGGGCCGAACGTGATCAAGCGGCTGCTGGCAGGACTCGACGCATTCCTCGAGCGGAACGCCGCGCGGGGGTGGACCAGCGTGGAGGACTTCCGGGGGCTCCGGCGGGACCGGATCGTGGCGCAGTCCGAGATCCGCCGGCCGGACTCGGCGGACTATCACTCGGGCTACGAGGGGGTCGAGGGGTACGCGCGGACTGAGGCGTAGGCTGTCGGTGCTGCCTGCGGCGCATCGGGGTTTCGGGACCGGGGGCACAACCGCGCCGGCCGCAGGCGGGTGCCGTGCTGCCGAGCCAAAGGGCGCTAACAGTGCCCTGCGGCCCTGATGCCTCAAGTGCTACGCCCGGACATCGTTGATCGGCCAACAGGTCGCTGGACGCCAGGCACTCGCCCGTTCCAGTCTCGCCCGCACGAGCGTGCTGGGGCGGCGCATCGGGGTTTCGGGATCGGGGGTACTGTTAGCGCCCTTTGGCTCGGCAG
>DATFGC010000029.1:0-4342 GCA_035249765.1 Gemmatimonadales bacterium
GGCCGGGATCTTGAAGTAGTAATCCACCGGCTTCAGCGTATCGTGGTCGCGGTAGAGCCCGATGTGGCCGACCCGGGCGGAGGGGATGAGCTGCGCGATCCCCTCCACCATCCCGAGGCCGGCGCGGAGGATCGGCACCAGCGTCAGCTTCTTCCCCGAGACCTGCTGCCCCGTCATCCGCTCCAGCGGCGTCTCGATCTCCACCGGCTCGGTGGGGAGATCCTTGGTGACCTCGTACGCCATCAGGGTGGCGATCTCGCCCACCAGCTGCTTGAAGTCGCGGGTGCTGGTGTCCCGGTCCCGGAGGATCGAGAGCTTGTGGGCGATGAGCGGATGGGTGAGGACCGTCAGATTGGGAAACGATGCCCCTGGCATGGGTCCAATATGCGGGAGGGCATCCGTCTGCAGTAGGGGACCAACATCGGACCCCGGTGGAAATACGAGCGGGGGAGCCGGCCGGCTCCCCCGCTCGTTTGCGTCGCCGTCGGCCTACTGGTGGGCCCAGATCTGGCAGAAGGAGGCGTTGTCCGATCCCCTGATCTCGTCACGGCCCTCGACGTAGACCGCGTTCATCAGTGCCTTGGGGGCATACTTGACGTCGCTGATCTGGATGCCGTCCGCGGCATCCTTCTTGGTGATGAACACCTTGCCGAAGTGCGCCAGACCGATCGCGTGGCCGCTCTCGTGGGCGATGACGGAGTAGAAGTCGATGAAGCCGCCCGGCGTCCCCCGGTTGGTCCAGATGAAGGTGGGGTTGTAGTAGACCTCCACCAGCCCGGTGTCGCGCTTGCCGTCCCCGTTGATATCGGTCTCGACGTCGTCGGCAGGGTCCGGTGTGTTCTGGTCGTCCACGAACGTGAACGTGAACGCAACCCCGAGGATCCCGCCCGCGCCGCCGGGAGTGATGGCCTCGAAGAACGCGGGGGGTTGCCACCCAGCCTGCACGATATCAGCCGGCTGCGCGTAGTTCGCGTTCACCGGATTGCCGAGCAGGACCTGATCGAGCAGGTCGGGATCGGTGCCGGCCGGTACCGCGACACGCTCGATCGGCGAGTCGGAACACTGGCGGTCCCGCCAGGCCTGGAGCGCCTCCTCGATGTAGCTCTCGAGCTCCGCCTGGGTCGAAAGCCGGAACCCGCCGCCGTCCACCTCGATGGCCGGGAGGTTGGGGATCCCGAAGGCGGTGGTGCGAAGTTCGGGATCGATGGCGTAGGTGACACCCTCCGCCCCGCCGCGCCGGGGGTCGCCGGGGACCCACTGGTATGGGAGGGTATGGGTCCTGTTGTTGGCGACGACGACCGTCGGCGAGGCCGCGTCGTAGACCTTCGCGGCATACAGCAGCTCGCCCCGGTCGACCCGCAGGCTCGATCCCTTCGCGGCGAGACGGGCGTTGATCCGCCCGAGAAGCGGACTCACCTTCACCACTTCATCACTACCCGACGGCTGCTTCGCCGACTCGACGCCGTCCACCTTGCGGGTGGCGACACCGGTGGGGGATGTGGTCGGCTGTTCGGCGCAGGCGATCAGTCCTGCGAGAGCGAACACGCTTCCAGCGCGTAACACGTGCGATACCCGCATACGGGAACCCTCTGATGCACGGAGTGAAACTGATTGGCGCCGATGCCGTGGGATCGGCTGGTGCCTCCGGAACGGATTACCACTCTGTCGAATGAGTCCGCGAGCTTGAGCGGGGTGCTCACGCGTGCCGATGCCGGTCACGGAGAAGCGGACCGCAGGAAGCTAGGGGCGACCGAGAAAAAGGCAACCGCGCACATCGGTGGAATGCAGATTGTTGCAGTGCGTTACGGGGGCGTGCGGTTGGTCCTTACGCCCTGGATGGGGGGAGCCGCCGCCCTTGCCTCGTGCGCCCATCGCGATGACACTCCACGCACGACCCCGCACGCTGGAGGACTCAGGATGCGACCCACCCAGACGGCCAAACGCGGCGTGACCGTGCTCGCGTGGCTCACGATGGTGCTGCTGGTTACCGAGTGTCGTGCACAGGGCCAGACGGGACCCGCTCAGCGCTCGCCGCAGCCCAAGCCGATCGAGGGCGTGGTGACCGCCGAGACCGTCGCCGAGGGGCTGGAGCATCCGTGGGCGCTGGCCTTCCTGCCGGATGGACGCATCGTGGTGACCGAGCGGCCGGGCCGGGTCCGCGTCGTCACGCCGACCGGCCAGGTGTCGGAGCCGCTGGGCGGGGTCCCGCGGGTGCACGCCCATGGGCAGGGCGGGCTGCTCGACGTGGCCGTGGACCCCAACTTCAGCGAGAACCGGCTGATCTACCTGTCGTACGCGGAGCCGGGCGAGGGCGGCGCGGGGACCGCGGTAGCGCGCGGCCGGCTGGGCGAGGGACGGCTGGAGAACGTGCAGGTGATCTACCGCCAGCAGCCGAAGGTCGAGGGCAACGGCCACTTCGGCTCCCGGCTGGTGTTCGCCGACGACGGCAACCTCTTCGTGACCCAGGGCGACCGGCAAGCCTACCGGGAGCAGGCGCAGAACCTCGAATCCGGGCTGGGCAAGCTGGTGCGGATCAGCCCCGACGGCTCCATCCCGAAGGACAATCCCTTCGTCGGAAAGGGCGGGGCGCGGCCGGAGATCTACTCCTACGGTCACCGCAGCATGCAGGCGGCGGCGCTGCACCCGGAGACCGGCCGGCTCTGGACCGTGGAGCACGGCGCGCGGGGCGGTGACGAGCTCAACCATCCGGAGAAGGGGAAGAACTACGGCTGGCCGGTGATCACCTACGGCCGCGACTACTCCGGTGCCAAGATCGGCGAGGGCACGGCGAAGGAGGGGATGGAGCAGCCGGTGTACTACTGGGACCCGGTGATCGCGCCCTCGGGCGCGGTGTGGTACACCGGCGACCGGTACTCTGGATGGAAGGGCAGCCTCTTCGTCGGCTCCTTGCAGCCGGGCGCGCTGGTGCGGCTCACGGTCGAGAACGGCAAGGTGACGAAGGAAGAGCGCTACCTCTCCGACGTGGGCCGGGTCCGTGACGTCCAGCAGGGCCCCGATGGGTTCCTCTATATAGTGACGGACGAGGGGGACGGGCGGCTGCTTCGGGTGGTTCCGAAGGGCTGAGCGAATGAGCGGGCCGCTGGCCGAATCTCTCCGCCGCGCGCGCCATGTCGCGGTGTTGACGGGAGCCGGGGTGAGCGCGGAGAGCGGGCTGCCGACCTTCCGGGACGCGCTCACCGGGCTGTGGGCCAAGCATCGTCCCGAGGACCTCGCGACCCCCGAAGCGTTCGAGCGGGATCCGCGGACGGTGTGGGCGTGGTACCGGATGCGCCGTGAGGCCGCGCTCGCCGCCGAGCCCAACCCGGCACACCTCGCGCTGGCGAGACTCGAGACGCTGGTGCCGCGCTTCACGCTCATCACCCAGAACGTGGATGGGCTGCACCGCCGGGCGGGGAGCCGCAACGTGCTGGAGCTGCACGGCGACCTCACCCGGGCCCGCTGCTCGCGAGAGGGCTCGGTCGCGGACCGGTGGGAGGAGCCGGTGGACGGCGGCGAGCCGCCCCGCTGCGGGGGCTGCGGTGCGTACCTGCGTCCCGACGTGGTGTGGTTCGGCGAGCCGCTGCCGGAGCAGGCGCTCAACCAGGCGTGGGCCGCGGTGTACGACTGCGACGTGCTCCTCGCGGCGGGCACCTCGAACCTGGTGGAGCCGGCGGCGAGCCTGCCCTGGCTGGCGGCGGCGCAGGGGGCGATCGTGGGGGTGATCAACACCTCGATGGAGGGGCAGCGCTCGGGGGTCGGGATCCATCACCTGGCGGGGCCGGCGGGGCAGGTGCTGCCGGATCTGGTACGGGAGGCGTGGCCCGACGCGGAGCACTAGCGGGGTTGGCCGGGGTATGCCGTTTCCTTATATTCCGCCCCCGCCGGCCAGGTAGCTCAGTTGGTAGAGCAGCGGACTGAAAATCCGCGTGTCGGGGGTTCGATTCCCTCTCTGGCCATTGAACTTAAGCCCACCTGCCCCGTCCCCTGTAGAAACTCTGTCGGGACTTCCTCTCTCGGCCACCAGCGCCTCGAGTGCCGCCGCATCCTCTCTGAGGTAGCCGGACACCTCGCGCATCCGCTTGTATAGCGCGTTCAAGTCCCTCGCCCGCCCGCCGTGTAGTAGTCCGGCGAAAACGCGGGATGCGGGCGAGATCGAGCCATTGAGCGTAGCTCCGCCTGAGATGGTACGGGCTTACCGTGTCTCCGCTCTTGCGGCGCTCACCCCCGAGCATCGTTGCTGAGGGCTTCGCCGGAGGTCTACGCGCGCGGGTAGCCGATCGCCGACAACTCGGCCGAGATCTCCTCGAGGCTCGTGGAATCGTCGATCGTCGCCGGCGCCGAC
>DATFGC010000030.1:0-7086 GCA_035249765.1 Gemmatimonadales bacterium
CTCCGGCTGACCCAGCCGTACCGCGTCCGCTGCCACACCGCGGGCCCGCGCCGTATCCCCCACGGCGAGGGCGCACTCGATCAACCGGCTTCGCGCGACGGTGCGATCCGGGAACCGCTCTACCGCCTCCGACAACACTCCCATCGCCTCGGCGCAGCGGCTCTGGCGCCGCAAGCTCTGGCCGAACTGCTCGTGCACCTGGGGATCCCCCTTGAAGAGCGCATAGGCCCGGGCTCCGGCGCGCTCCGCCTCGAGGTGCCTTCCGGTCTCCGAGTAGTGCCGGGAAGCGATCAGGTGGGCTCGATAGCTGGTGGGGGAGTCGGTCTCCAGCCGGCGGACGAACTCGTCGGAGTCTTTCCACACCGGCTGCCGCTCGAAGCTTCGCAGGGTGCCCGCCAGGATCACACCGGCCAGCAGCAGGAATCCGGCTTGCCGGACCGGGCGCCTTCTGCCTTCCAGATACCGGAGCAGCAGCGTGAACCCGCCACCAAGGGCGAGCACCGCCCCCGCGCTGGGAAGGAACAGGGTCCGCTCGGCAAGAATCACCCCGGTGGTGGTGAGAACATTGCTCACCGGAACGAGCGCCAGCCCGACCCAGGTGAGGCCGAATGCCACGACGGGTTGCCGCCGCCAGGTTCGCATCAGCAGGAGCACGAAGGCGCCGAGGAGCAGCAGGCCCAGCAGGTGGGCGGCCCCGAACGGTCCGGTGACGGCAATGCCCGGCGGTCCGTATTCCGCCTCGAGGTGGGCCGGCCAGAGCAGCAAGCGGGCCCAATGGGGCACCACGGCGAGCATGCCGGTGATGCGCTCGCCGGCGGAAAGTCCCTGGAGCGCAACAGCGGGCCCCGCCCCCGGGGTGGGCCCCAGCACGATGATGCGCGCCAGGACAGCCGCCAGGACCGCGCCGGCCTGGAGCGTCAGCACCGGCGCCAGATGGGAGACATGCTTGCGCCAAGGGAGCGCCGGCGCGACCAGAATCAGCTCGGCGGCCACCAGCAGGGCGGGGATGATGACCCCGGTCTCCTTGCTGAGAATGGCCAGCAGTGAAAGCAGGGCAAGGGCCGAGCGGTGGCCCGAGCCGAGCGGTCCCCGCTCCCGCCAGGCGAGGTATCGCTCGACGGCAAGGAGGACGAGCGCGGCCGCCAGCAGCTCCGCCTGGCCGACCACGTTCGCCACCGATTCGGCGTGGACCGGGTGCACGGCAAACAGCGCCGCGGCCGCCAGCGCCGGTAGAGGAGGCAGAAGCCGCCGGGCCAGGCGCCACAGCAGCACGGCGGTAAGGACTTTCAGCAGCACGCTGACCAGGTGGAAGACCACCGGGCTTCCTCCGCCCAGGGCCCACTCGGCGGCAAACAGCTGTACCGTCACCGGACGATAGAGGAGGCCTGTCGACCAGTACGGTGTGCTCCAGATCCGCCCGACCGATTCCACCTGGTGCACAATGGGGTTCTGCTGGATGATCGGGATGTCATCGTACACGAAGCCGTTTGCGAGGCCCGAGACCGACGCCGCCAGCGCGAGGCCGGCGACTGCCATCCGGGGGTGCGCCAGGAGCCTTCGCGAGGTCACTTGCTGGGGCCGAGTTTTCTCGGGCCCACGGTGAGCACTTCACGCATGACATACTTGTTCGGAATATTGAGGCGGACCGTGCCCGGTGGTGCGCCCACCCGGAGCGCGCTGTCCGCGGTTGCGAGCGCAATCTGGAAAGCCGGGCGCTCCCAGTCGATCGAAATGGCGAGGCGGGCGTTGAGCGCCGCTTCCCGGTAGAGGCCCAGATCCAGGGCGCAGGCGATCAGCCCCGCCTGCGCCGCCAGGAAGGAGGGATAGACCGCGAGAGCTTTCCGGTAGAGCGCCGCGGCCGGATAGCAGAAGCCCCGGGAGCGCAGCCGGTGGGCATAAGACATCGAAGGGCGGGTGAGCTGCTTGGGGGCGAATTGCATGGAGAGCAGGTACTCCTGCTCGGCCATGGCCTCCATCTCGAGGTTGAAATAGGCCTCGGCAAGCGCCTCATGGGCACCCCAGCTTCTGGGTGCATCCACATTGGCCGTCTGGTACCAGAGATTGAACTGATCCGACCAGTCGGGATGACGGGTGCTGCTGCGGAACGACCCCAGAATCAGCAGGACGCCGGTGACCGACGCGAGAAGGACGCGGGCGCGCGGGGTCGCGCGCTCCAGCAGCAGTGCCCCGACGCCGCCCAGGGCGATCACCACCCCGATGCTGGGAAGAAACATGGTTCGCTCGGCCAGCAGGATCCCGGTCGGGACGAGCACGTTGTGCACGGGGAAGATTCCGAATCCGCACCACAGGAGGCCGAAGGAAATGACCGGCGCCCGCCGCCAGGCCGCCACCACCGTCGCGGCAGCTGCCACCAGAATCGCGAGGCCGAGGGTCTGCATCGGCCCCCAGGCCGTATGGGCCACCAGCTCGCTCGGGCTGTAGTCTGCCTGGAGGTGCTGGGGCCACAGCAGGAGTCTGAACCACTCGGGGACCACCGCGAGCATGGTGAGGCCCCGTTCCCATCTGCTGAGGCCCACCAGGCTCTCCGCAATGAACGTTCCCAGCAGGTTGCCTCCCAGGACATCGGTCCGCACCCAATAGAACACCACGGCCACCAGCATCAGGAGGAGAAGCAGTCTCCGCCCTTGTGCCATGCGGACCCGGACGGGCTCCGAGCCGCGCACCAGCAGGATTTCGGCGGCGACCAGGATACCCGGGAGTACCAGCGCGGATTCCTTGAACAGGCAGGCGGCCAGGTAGAGTCCGGCAATGAACAGCTGGTGTCCCGTCGAGAGCGGTCCTCCGCGGTCCCGCTGGCCCAGGTAGTGCGACACCGCGATGCAGCAGAGCAGTCCGACCCAGAGCTCGCTCTGGTTGACGGCGACGGCAACGGCTTCGACGTGGAGGGGGTGGGCCGCGAAGAGCGCGGCGGCGCCGAACGCCACGACGGTAGGCAGGCGCCGCCGCATCAGCGAATACACCGCGATGGATACCGCCGCGTAGAGCAGGTAGCTCACCAGCCGAAACATCATTGGCGATCCCGCTCCGACAGCCCACTCCAGCGCGAAACTGGCCGTGGCGAGGGGCCGGTAGAGCGCCGAGACGAAGGGAGGCGGCCAGTAGGCCTTGGTGAACAGGGTCCCGATCCCGTCGAGGGAGTGGATGGTCGGGTTTTTCCAGATGATCGGGATGTCGTCCTGGGTGAACTGGTTGGTCACGCCCGCCATGGAGACGGCGATCGCCAGCAGGCCGACCAGCGCCGGCCAGACCCAGGGCCGGTCTTTCGGATCAGCGGGATTGGGAAGCAGTGACACCTGGCTCCTCAGCGCCTCGGGCGCAGTGAAACGGAATCCGCGAGTGCGGTGCAGCTGCGGAGTGATTCCCGCACCAGAGGATCCTCCGGAATGATCGAGAGGATCCGGCGGTAGAGCCTGACCGCGGGCTGGCAGAGCCCGGCGGCTCGGAACTGATCCCCCCGGGCCCGATCCTGCGCCAGCTGTGCCGGGTTGAGGAGGGCGGCCTCCCGATAGTGGCGCCGGGCGTCCTCCACGCTTCCGGAATCCTCCAGAAACCTGACCAGCGACAGGTGTGCGGCAATGCTCCTCGGCGCGTCGGTCACGGTCTGGTGGAGCAGGGTACGCTGATCCCGCCACACCTGAATTCGGGACCGGCTTCGCCAGATGCCAAGGACCAGCAGTACACCGACCGCGGCAATCGCCCCGCCTCGCAGTGCCGGCACCGGACTGCGCCCCCCGGGCTGCAGCGCCGGGCCGAGGACGGCCCCGACCGCGAGCGCGGCGCCGGCGGAGGCCAGGAAGAGGGTCCGTTCCGCCAGCGCGATGCCGGTGGGGACCAGCACGTTGCTCACCGGGATCAGCGCAACCGCAATCCACCCCAGTGCGAAGGCCAGCGCCGGCGCCCGGCGGCGGGCCGCCCAGAATGCGACTCCGGCCACAACCAGGAGTCCGAGGCCGATCCCCTGGGGCCACCCCCAGCCTGCGGCGGCGACGATTTCGCGGGGACCGTAGTCGGCCTGAAGGTTTGCCGGCCAGAAGAGCAGCCTGGCCCAGTGCGGAACCACCCCCAGCATGGTGAGGGCCCGCCCTCCCGGTCCGGCCCCCACGATCGCAGGGGCGGTAAAGGTGCCGATGGTATCGCCACCCAGCACCATGGACCGGGCGGCGATCAGCAAGGCAAAGGCCAGCCCGCTCCCAAGGTAAAACGGCCTCAGGTTCCCGCGAGGCTCTTTCAGCACCGTGAACTCGGCCAGGAGGAGAAGGCCGGGCAGGATCAGCGCGTTTTCCTTGAACAGTGCGGCGGCCAGGTACAGCAGGAGGATCCCCGCGACGTCCCTGGGGCCAAGACGACCCCGCCGCCGGGCCCGGATGTACCAGGCGGTGGCCCAGCATACCAGGAGTCCGGCGGCGAGCTCGCCCTGGTTGATGCCCAGCGCCACCGCCTCCACGTGGACCGGGTGGACCGCAAACAGCGCCGCCGCCGCGAGGGCAGCCACCCAGGGCAGAATGAGAGTGCCGAGGTGAAAGAGGGCGATGGCCCCGCCGGCGAGAAGCGCCGCACTGGCCCACCGGTAGATCACCGGGGAGCCGCCACCGACCTTCCACTGGACCGCGAGGGCGGCGGTCGCCAGCGGGCGGTAGAGCGCGGCTGGAAAGGGCGCATGCCACCAGGGCGTCGTGAAGAACCCCGACGGTTCCGCGAGGGTGTGGGCCCGTTCGTTTCGAAGGATGAGGGGGAGTTCGTCCTGCACGAACCGGTTGCCGAATCCCGGTGCCGTCACCGCCAGCGCGAGAGCCGCCAGCGAGAGCTCGGCGACCCATCGAGGCCGGCGGGGACGGTCAGCGAGGTGCACGGAAGCGCGGGTCGGACATGGCGGGTGATGAAACTAGCACAGGATGTGCCATCTTCTTCCTGTTGCCGGTCGCCTGCTGCCTGAAACTCGATTCCGGACTGGACCGGGGCCCACCCATTGCAAAGTCCAACGGCGAGGAATCGGTCGGCAGGCTCCCCGGGAGGTGACATGTCCGGTCTAACACGGTACGCCGCAAATGGTTAGAAATCCTCCCCCCGCGTGGCACCATCGTTGCCTTGCATGTTCTTCGGACTCGCCGTTCCACCGTTCAGCGATCCAAGGGCGCGGGACACTCAATCATCTCAGGGAGGCTTGTGGACATGTCGAATCGTAAGGGCTTCACTCTCATCGAGCTGCTGATCGTAGTCGTGATCATCGGCATTCTGGCGGCCATCGCGATTCCGAAGTTCGCGGCCACCAAGGACAAGGCCAAGCTGGCGTCGGTCAAGACCGACCTCCGCAACGCCATGACGGCCCAGGAAGCGTATTTCTCGGACTTCGCGACCTACGGCGACTTCGCCCAGCTCCAGGCCGCGAGCAACTTCACGCTGTCGTCGGGCAACGCGGACAACGGGTCGGTCGGGGCCAGCAACGGGTACACGATGACCTTCAACAACCCGACCATCAGCACCGGTATCACCCAGTGCACCGTGCAGGTCGGGGCCGGCGCCACCACCGGCGCGGACGGCATCATCATCTGCGCGTAAGGACAGCCTGAGTGGTGAGCGGTAAGTGGTAAGAAGGATGTGAAACCCAGGGGGCCGCGGCGGTGCCGCGGCCCGCCAGTATCCGGGTGCGAAACGGACCCAACGCAGGGGGAGGCATGCCGGACCGGCGGGGCTTCACCATCATCGAGCTTCTTGTGGTTGTCGTGATCATCGGCATTCTGGCCGCGATCGCGATCCCGAAGTTCGCCATGACCAAGGACAAGGCGAAAATGGCCTCGGTGAAGTCCGACCTCCGCAACACCATGACGGCGCAGGAGGCCTATTTCGCCGATTGGTCCACCTTCGGCACCCTGCCTCAGCTCCAGGTCAACAGCAACTATTCCCTTTCGTCCGGCAACGCCGGGACTGCGGTTCCGGCGGCGAACGGTTACACCGCAACCGTCAGTAACGCCACGGTCACCACGGGATTCACCCAGTGCACCGTCCAGTCGGGCGCCGGCGCGACCGCCGCGGTCGACGGCGTGATCATCTGCTCCTAACCACCCCGAAGGCTCCCTCCATGCGCATTCTGGTCCTCGCTCCCGACGATTCTTTCCGCGCCCGCGTCAGTCCGGCGCTGGAAGAGGCCGGGTACGAGGTCCGGATCCGGCGTGAGGCCGAGGCGGCCCTGGTCGAAGCCCAGGCCAGCGCGGTGGAGGCGCTGCTCCTCGATCTCGATGCCTTCGAAGCGGGGATCCTCGGGTTCCTGCGGCGGTACCGCGCCAGCGGAGGCGCCGGCGTCGTCATCATCGCGGGCGGGCCCGGGGCGACGGCGCTGGCCGGGATCGCCCTGCGCGAAGGCGCCGACGGTTTCATCCGCAATCCGGTCGATCCGGACGAGCTGCTGCTCGCCTTGAGACAAGCCGAGGAACGCGATCGCCTGAGGCAGGAAGTCGCCCGGCTTCGCGCCACCCTCGGCGCCAGGGGCCTCGAGCCCCTGGTCGTAGCGGAGGATCCCAAGACCCGGGGCCTGCTGGAATTGGCGGCCCGGGCGGCTGCGGCCGACGGGGCGGTGCTCATAACCGGGGAACGGGGGACGGGGAAAGCGCTCCTGGCGCAAGCGATGCATCGGTTCAGCCGAAGGGGAGATGGGGCGTTCGTCGCGGTGGACTGCGATGCCGCGCCCGATCTCTTCAGCCCGGGGAGCGGCAGCAACCCGGCCGATCCCGACACCCCGCCAACCCTGAGCGGCGATCCCCAGGCTCTCTGGCGCTCGGCCAACCGGGGGACGCTCCTGCTCGAGGAAGTGGTTTCGCTCTCGCTCGACAGTCAGGCCCAGCTGCTCACCCGTCTGGGCGGGAGAAACGGGACCGGTCCCAATTCCCGGAGCCCGGAGCACGATGTCCGGGTCATGGCGACCTCCCGCACGCCGGTGGACAACGCCGTCGGAGAAGGGCGGTTCCAGGCCGACCTGCTCCAGCGGCTCCGCGGGGTGCTGATCACCCTGCCGCCGCTCCGGGAGCGGGCCGAGGACATTCCGGCGCTGGTGACCCACTTCGCCCAGCAGGT
>DATFGC010000031.1:0-2426 GCA_035249765.1 Gemmatimonadales bacterium
GGACCGGTCGGTCATGGCGTTGCCGCGGAGATCGACGACTTGATCGATGGCGTGGACCATCGCGGTGTCGGCCCGGTAGCGGGTCACCGCGTAGCCGGTGAGCTGGAGCAGCTGCTCCGCGATCGAATCGGGATTCCGGAAGGTGAGCCGCGGTCCGGTGGGAAGCCCCAGGCGGCGCGCGCTCGCCGAATCGAGAATCCTTCCCGGCGCGGGCCGGGTGGTGTCGCCCGGCAGCCGCCGCCCCGGGATGACCGGCTGGGCCGGCCGGGGCGGCGGCACCGGCTGCTGGGCGGGGAGCTCCGAGGGAGCAGCCAGGCAGGCCAGCGCCACCAGCAGAGCGCCCGCCGCCGACTCCGCCTTGAGCCGGCGGCGCTGCACCACCCACACCCCCGCCACCCCCAGCTCGTAGAGCAGCATCAGGGGAATGGTGAGCATCAGCATGGAGAGCACGTCGGCGCCGGGCGACAGAATGGCGCCCGCGATGAAGCTCCCCACCACCGCGTAGGGGCGGATCCGGTTGAGCATCGGGGTGGAGACGATCCCCAGCGAGGCGAGGATGATCATCAGGAGCGGCAGCTCGCAGGAGATCCCCAGCGCCAGCACCACCTGCATTACGAAGGAGAAGTAGGCGTCGAAGGTGATCATCGTGTTGAAGGTGCCGTACTGCACGCTCATCAGGACCCGCAGCGCCTGGGGCACGATGAACAGGAACGCCGCGATCCCCCCGCCCAGGAACAGGAGCAGGCCGACGAACAGCGCCGGGACCAGGGTCTTCTTTTCCTTTTCGTAGAGCGCGGGAGAGAGAAAGGCCCAGAGCTGCCAGAGGAGAATCGGGGAGGCCAGCA
Source organism: Gemmatimonadales bacterium (assembly GCA_035249765.1). GTDB lineage: Bacteria > Gemmatimonadota > Gemmatimonadetes > Gemmatimonadales > GWC2-71-9 > JABFSM01. The sequence goes on from DATFGC010000031.1 coordinate 846, forward strand.
CCAGCCCCACGATGAACCCCATCTTGAAGAGGATCATCAGCGGCTCGGTGGGCGACAGCACGGTGAGCTGGCCGCCCTCGAGATAGGGGGCGATCGGCCCCTTGAGGACGTCGACCAGCCGGAACCGGTTGACCAGCCAGAGGCCCAGCCCGAAGCAGGCGATGACCGCCAGCAGGCTCCGCAGGATGCGGGAGCGAAGTTCCTCGAGGTGGTCGAGGAACGGCATTTCGCCGGCGGCACGGGCCATAGTGGAGAGGCGCCCCCCTCAGGGGCGGAGATTCTTCAGCGCGTCGCGGGCGAGTTCGACTTCGTCAGAGCGGGGGTACTCCTTGATCAGCCGGTCATAGTAGGCCCGGGCGGCCGCGCTGTTGTTGCGGCCGCTCTCCAGCCGCCCCAGCCGGTAGAGCGAGGTCGAGGCCTTGGGGGCCCGCGGGAAGCGGGACACCACCTGGGTGTAGTACACCACCGCGGAGTCGGGCGCATCCGAGGCGAAGCTTTCCCCGATGTAGAACAGGGCCTCCGGCACCAGCTCGTGGGTGGGATGCACCCGGATCAGCTCCTGGAACCCCCGCCGGGCGGTGCCCGCGGCGCCCCGCTGCTGCTGGAGCCTGGCGGCCTGATACATCTGGTCCGCGGTCGGCACCGGCGCCGCCGCCGCAGGGCCCGCCACACTGTCTCCCGGCACCGGCACCGTTGGGCGGGTCATCCCCGCCACTTCGGCCTGCTCGGCCCGCTGGTCGAGCTGGGCCTTGAGCTCGGAGAGCCGGGACTGGCTCTGGCCGGTGAGCTCCTGGACCTGGAGCAGTTGGCGCTGCACCCCGGTCAGGTCGGCCTGGATCCGGACGTCGAAGTTCCGCAGCGCTTCCCGCCCCGCGGCCAGCGAATCGAAGATCCGCTGCTGCAGCCCGATGATCGCCGCCAGTGCCGCGGCCCGCACCGAATCCCGCCGCGCGGTCTCGATCCGGAGCGAGCTGATCTCGCCCTGGAGCAGGCGGACCTGGCCTTTCGTCGCACATCCCGTCAGCGCCGCCAGAGACGCAAAGACGCAAAGACGCAAAGACGCACGGGTCGGCCGTAAGCCCCCTTTGCGTCCTTGCGTCCTTGGGTCGTTGCGTCTCATCGCGGAGCGACCAGCCGATCCGCCCCCGCGGTGATCTCGAACTCGGCCCGGCGGTTCCGGGCCCACGCGGCTTCGTTCTCCGCCGGATCCACCGGGCGCTCCTCGCCGAACGAGGTCACCTCGATCCGCCCCCCGTCGATGCCCCGCCCGATCAGGTATTGCCGCGCGGCCAGCGCGCGCTTGTTGCCCAGCACCAGATTGTATTCGTCCGATCCCCGGGAGTCCGCGTGACCGCTGATCCGGACCCGGACGGCGGGATTCGCCTTCATGATCTCGGCCTTGCGGTCCAGGATCGGGCGATCCTCCGGCTTGATCAGGTCCTGGTCATAGTCGAAGTGGATCACGTTCCCCAGGTCGGCCACCAGCGCCGCGGTCACCGCTTCCGCCGAGGGCCCGCTCGCCGGAGGCGGCGGGGCCGGTGGGGGCGGGGCGGGTGGCGGAGTGGCGGGCGCGGTAGTGTC
>DATFGC010000032.1:0-6633 GCA_035249765.1 Gemmatimonadales bacterium
TTCTTGATGCCGCCCATCAGCGTCACCTCCGAGATCGGCGCCCTGCGGGGGGTTCTGGTGCATACCCCCGGCCTGGAGCTGGAAGCGGTGACGCCGGGGAACCGGGAAGATTTTCTCTACGACGATCTGATCGGTCTCGAGGTCTCGGCGCGGGAGCACGCCCGCCTCAAGGCGGTGCTCTGCCGTTTCGCAGCGGTGCACGAGATCGGCGACCTGCTGGTCGAGGTGCTGGAGCGGACCGACGCGCGGGAGTATCTGATCTCCCGCACCATGGATGTCGTTCCTTCGGAGCCGCTGGCCCAGCAGCTGGGCAAGCTGCCGGCCCGCAGCATCGTCAAGATGATCATCGAGGGCACCGAGGAGATTCCCGGTCCCATCGCCACCGCGCTCAACGAGACCGGGTTCATCCTGCCGCCGCTTCCGAACCTGTTCTTCCCCCGGGACGTGGGCATGGTGATCGGGAGTCACGCGGTGGTGGGCTCGATGCGCTACGGGACCCGCTGGACCGAGGAGCTGCTGATCAAGACCCTGTTCGCCTTTCATCCGACGCTGGGCAACGAGGGGATTCTCTACGACGGGTCGGAGGAGCGGCGCAGCAACTACACCCTCGAGGGCGGCGACGTGCACGTCCTCCGGGACGATCTCCTGCTGGTCGGGTTCAGCGAGCGGACCTCGCCCGGCGCGCTCGACCGGCTGGCCGATTCGTTGTTCGAGAAGACCGCGGTTCATGACGTCATCGTAGTGGTGATGCCCAGCAACCCGACCGCGATCCACCTGGACATGCTGTTCACCCACGTGGACCGGGAGCTCTGCGTGGTTTACCCGCCCAGCTTCATCGGCCCGGAGCGGCTCACCATCCTGCACCGCCGCAAGGGAGAGACCGGGGTGCGGGAGCAGCCCGATCTGTTCACGGCGCTGGCGACGGTGGCCATGCCGCTGGAACCGGTCCTCGCCGGCGGCGCCCGCCGGCTGACCCAGGAACGGGAGCAGTGGGCCTCCGGGTGCAATTTCCTGGCGGTCGCGCCGGGCACTATCGTGAGCTACGCGCGGAACGAGGAGACCCTCCGCCAGCTGGAGCGGGCCGGCTTCGCCATTCTTCCCAGCACCGAGTTTCTGGCCGCTTCGGGGCTGCCCACCGGCCGGAGCGCGATCACCATCGAGGGGGGCGAGCTGGTGCGCGGAGGCGGCGGACCCCGCTGCATGACCCTGCCGATTCTCCGGGACGAGCCATGACCGGCGGGCTCAGCGCGGTGCCGGCCTCGACTCTGGTGGAGCGCGCCCTGATCGCGCTGGCCCAATCGGCTCGTCCCGCCAATTGGCTGGCCTCCAACGTCCTGGGGCTCTCCCGCGCCCCCGAGATCGTGGCCGAACGGCTGGCCCTGGCGCTGCTTGGCGCCGACCCCAGGGTACGCCGGCTGGCCGATGGGAGCTTCTCCCTGGTTGCCGCCGCGACCGGACAGCCGCTGCTCGAGGAATGCACCTTCGCGGTGGTGGACGTGGAAACCACCGGGATGCGCGCCTCGGGGTATGACCGGATTACCGAGATCGCCGTGGTGCTGGTGCACGGCGAGCGGCGGGAGCTGGTATTCGAGTCGCTGGTGAATCCCTGCCGGCCCATCCCTGCGATGATCAGCGAGCTGACCGGCATCACCCAGGCCATGGTGCGCGCGGCGCCCCGGTTTGAAGAGGTGGCCGGGCAGGTGCTCGAGGCGCTGGCGGGGCGGATCTTCGTCGCTCACAACGCGCGCTTCGACTGGGGTTTCGTCTCCGCCGAAATGCGGCGGGCCCGGGATCAGCGGCTCGACGGGATGCGGCTCTGCACCGTCCGGCTGGCCCGGAGGCTGGTGCAGGGAGTGGCCTCCTGCTCGCTGGGTGCGCTGACCGAGCGCTTCGCCTTCGAGAATCCCGCCCGCCACCGGGCCGCGGGAGATGCCCTGGTCACCGCCCAGCTGCTCCAGCGGCTGCTCTGCCTGGCGCGGGATGTCGGGGTGCGCACCGTTGCCGATCTCGAGATGCTGGAGCGGGCCCGGGCGCGGAGGGCGCGGAAGCAGCGGCGCTCCGCCCTCCCGGGTCCGGTGACCGGCGAGCAACCGCCATGGCTCTGATCCACACCTTCTCGCTGGGCAGCCTGCGCTGCCATTCCCTCGAGGCCGGGATTCAATGTCTCGACGGCGGCGCGATGTTCGGGGTGGTGCCCAAGCCGCTCTGGTCCCGGAAGATCACGCCCGACGACCGCAACCGCATCCCGCTGGCGATGCGCTGCCTGCTGATCGAGCATCCCGACGGACCGGTGCTGATCGATACCGGCCTCGGCAACAAGGAGGACGCCAAGTTCCGGGACATCTATGGGGTCAGCAACGAGGGTCCCGGAGGTCGCACCCAGCTGGAGGCCGCGCTGGCCGAAGCGGGATTCGCGCCGGGCGACATTCGCTGGGTCATCAACACCCATTTGCATTTCGATCACGCGGGGGGGAACACCTGGGAGGAGCACGACAAGAACGGGGTCGCGGTGGGCGGGGCCAGGCTCACCTTTCCCAAGGCGACCTACGTGGTGCAGTGGGGCGACCTCGACTTCGCCCGCCACCCCAACGAACGGACCCGGGCGTCCTATCTCCCCCACAACTTCGAGCCGGTGGCCGAGGCGGGGAAGTGGAAGCTGCTGCACGGAGACCTGGAGGTGCTGCCCGGAGTATCGGTCCGGGTCACCCCGGGACACGTGCCCTACCATCAGAGCGTGCAGGTCCGCGACCGCGGAGAGACCCTGTTCTACGTGGCCGACCTCATTCCCACCCGGCACCATCTCCCGCTCCCCTGGATCATGGGCTACGATCTGGAGCCGCTCCGGACTCTGGAATCGAAGCGCAAGCTGGTCCGCGAGGCGCTGGAGGAGGAGTGGTGGTTGTTCTTCGAGCACGATCCCGACATCGTGATGGGACGGATCGGCGAGGGCGACAAGGGGCTGGAGATCGCCGCCGCCGTGCCTAAACCGTAGTCATTGCGAGGGCCGAAGGCCCGAAGCAATCCCGTCGAGATCGCGTCGGGCCCTTCGGGCCCTCGCGATGACAAGACAACTGGAGGCACCATGCGCCTGACCTCGTCTCTCCTCGCGCTCGGCCTGCTGCTGCCCCAGGCCGGCGTGGCCCAGCGTACCGCCAAGCCGCCACTCCACGGCCGCCACTGGATGGCCATCACCGGCAAGCCGCTCGGCGCCACCACCGGCGCCATGATTTTCCAGAAGGGCGGCAACGCGGTGGATGCCGCCTGCGCCATGCTGGCCTCGGTGGCCACCATGTGGGACGTGCTTTCCTGGGGCGGGGAGACCCAGGCGCTGATCTATCACCCCGGCCAGAAGAAGGTCATCGGGATCAACGCGCTGGGCGTGGCGCCTACCGGAGCGACCGCGGCGTTCTTCAAGTCGAAGAACCTGCGCTACCCGCCGGAATACGGCGCTCTCGCGGCGGTGACCCCGGGCACGCCGGGCGGGCTGATGACCATGCTGGCCGAATACGGCAAGCTCTCGCTCCGGGAAATCCTGGAGCCGGCCATTCAGCTCGCCGACGGCTATCCGATCGAGGCCCAGACCGCCGACCGGATCGAAGCCGAGAAGAAGCGGATCGCCGGCTGGAAATATTCCCGCGCCGTGTTTCTCACTCACCCGGGTGAAGCGCGTGAGGCGCCCGAGCCGGGCGAGATCTTCCGCCAGGCCGATCTCGCGGCCACCCTGCGCAAGCTGGTCGAAGCGGAGCAGCAGGCGCTCAAGGCGGGGAAGAGCCGGAAGGATGCGATCTACGCCGCCTACGACCGGTTCTACAAGGGCGACATCGCCCAGGAGCTGGTGCGGGGCGCCCGGGAGGAAGGCGGCCTGTTCACGATGGAGGATCTGGCCGGCTGGAAGGTGAAGATCGAGGAGCCGCTTTCCACCACCTATCGGGGGATCGAGGTCTACAAGCTCCCCCTGTGGAACCAGGGCCCCGCGATGCTCCAGGCGCTCAACATCCTGGAGAACGCCGACCTCAAGGCGATGGGTTACAACAGCAGCCGCTACCTGCACGCGGTGTATCAGGCGATGAGCCTCGCCTTCGCCGATCGCGATTTCTACTACGGCGACCCGGCCTTCGCACCCGAAGAGCCGGTCAAGGGTCTGCTCTCCAAGGAGTATGCGAAGCAGCGCTACGCCTCGATCAACTGGGAGCGCAACGATCCCGACATCAAGCCGGGGGATCCCTATCCCTTCCAGGGCGGGCGCAACCCCTTCCTCGATCTGCTGACCCGCTGGGACGTGAAGGGCGGTGTCGCGGCGGCTCCGGCCGCGCCGGCCATCCCGTCGCCATCTCAAGACGATGAACGGTTTCACGAGGAGTTCTACCGGGGGACCACCTCAATCGAAACCGCCGACGCGGAGGGATGGGTGGTGTCGATTACGCCCAGCGGCGGCTGGGTCCCGGCGGTAATCGCGGGGCGGACCGGGGTTGGGCTGAGCCAGCGGATGCAGAGCTTCGTCACCGATCCGTCCGACGGGCCCTTCAACGTGGTGGAGCCGGGCAAGCGTCCCCGGGTGACCCTGACGCCCACCATGGCGCTCAAGGATGGATTGCCGTTCCTGTCGTTCGCGGTGCAGGGCGGGGACAGCCAGGATAAGAACCTGCTCCAGTTCTTTCTCAACGTGGTCGAGTTCGGGATGACGGTGCAGCAGGCGGTGGAAGCGCCCAACATGAATTCCTTCCAGATGCGCACCTCGTTCGGCGGCCACGAGGCGCGACCGGGGCGGATGCTGCTGGCCGACGCGGTGCCTGACTGGATCCGGGCCGACCTCAGGCGGAAGGGCTATGTGCTGGAGTTCGAGGCGCGAACGTCCGGCCCGATCAACGCCATCTTCTTCGACCGCAAGCACGGGTCGATGTGGGGCGGGTCGAGCCACCACGGGGAGGACTACGGTATCGCGTGGTAGCGCGTCAGGGTCGCTGGAGGCGCAACGCGACCACCGAGATTCGGAGTCCCGTGTCGGTCTCCAGGACCCGGATGAGCCGGCCGGGACCGGCGGAGACGGTGAGCAGCTCCGGGAAGCGGTGAGCCGCTACCAGCTCCCCGCGGCGCGGGTCCAGCACTTCCACCATGGTGTCGTACGCGGCGTCGGGATCGCGGGGCACCGCGACCGGCACTCCTTCGGGGCGCACGGTGTCCATCGCGATATCCGCTGACTCCGCGGCAACCTTGAAGACGATCCAGACCAGGCCCGCCGCGTCCTCCCAAATCGCACGCGCAGCCGAAACGTCGTGATCGACATCAGTCGCCTCGGCCGGAATTCCCTTGAACCATTCCGGCCGGCGTTCGTACCAGGTCTCCCCGCCGCCGGAGTCTACCCGGAGCAGGAGGAGTCGTCCCCAGAGGCGAACCGCCCAGAATCCACCATTGCGTGCCGCAGCCACCAGAAATTGGTACTCATAGTCCGACGACTGCTTGACCGGAGGGCCGTATCCGGCGACACGGGCCCCGCCGCGATCCCACCGCTGAATCGGCACCAGTGCCTTTCCGCCGTCGAAAGACGGGGCGGCCGTTACCAGATTGCCCCCCGGCAGAAGCGCGAGGCTGCCCAGACTGGAGGGAACCGGGAAGGAGCGGGCGAACCGGAAATCGGGGCCGGAGACCGAAAGACGCCCGGTGCCCCAGTCGGCGATCCACACACTGTCGTGGGCGTCGCCGGCCAGATGGGCTGCGTAGCGAAACTCTCCCGGCCCTTCTCCTTCCCCGCCGATGTGCTGGAGGAATTTCCCGTCCGGAGCGAACGCCGCCGGCAAGACCTGCTTGTTGGGCTGGGCCAGCAAGATGCGCCCCCGCGAATCGGTCCAGGCCGACTGGGGCCATTCGACCAACGCGGAGGCCGGGCCGGACAGCACCACCGCCTCTTCGGCGATGATCTCGCAGCCAGCGCACGCCACCGTCCCCGGAATCTCGGTGCTATCGGACCGAGCGGCCGGCGCCGGACGGCAGCCGCCGATGATTCCGGTGAGCGCGCCCAGCAGCATGAGTGGGTTGAAGGATGTGACCTGCGGCTTGCGCAGCTGTCCGGCCAGGTAGATCGCCAGGATCAGCAGCACCGGCGCGGTAATGACGCCCGGCGTGTATCCTCCCTGCCGGAGCGCCCAGAGCGGGTGGCCGATTCCATTGATGGTTTCGATCACCACCCAGCCCCAGGCCAGGGGAACCGCCGAGGGCCATCCCCTTCGCACCGGCCAGAGAAAGCACCAGACCCCGAACGTCACCAGCGCGACATTGATGACCAGGAAGCCCAGCTCCAGATCCTGGGAGACCAGGCTGGTCAGGGCCCGGGCGGGCGGGAACGATTCCCACAGTCGTCCCAGGTACTCCTCCACCGAATGAGCAGCCTGGGCCAGGATCAGGGCGCCGAATCCCGCCTGTATCCTGGTCATGAACCCTTTCGGGCCACGAAGATCAGCTCTCCGGGGTAGGTGACGCCGAACCGGCTCCGGTCATACCCGCCGTACAGCGCCGCGATCTCGAATCCGGCCCGAACCAGCAGGTGCTCGGCCTCGTACCGGAACAGGTATCGCATCGTGAAGCCGTGGACCAGCCGCTCGGTCCGGCCGCCCGGATGGGTCACCTGGTAGATCAGCT
>DATFGC010000033.1:0-3964 GCA_035249765.1 Gemmatimonadales bacterium
GGTCCGATTCATCGAGGGGGACCCCATCCTCCCCGCCCCGCCGGGGGAGCCAACCAGCTATGCCTTCCCAGCCGCCGAAATGACCGTGGCGGCGGAGCGGGATTACCAGTTTTGTACGGAATTGATCGTCCGGGGCGAGCAGCTTCCCGCCGCCAACGAGGTCCGGGCGGCGATGCACCAGTTCGGGGGGTCGGTGGTGGTGGCGGCGGTGGCCGATATCCTGAAGATCCATGTGCATACCGACACCCCGGAAGCCGTCTTTACCTATGCTGGCCGGTGGGGTAGTCTGACGACTACCAAGGCTGACGACATGCGGGCGCAACACAGGGCGCTCTCCCACCCCGAGCGTCGCCCCGTAGCCGTCGTAACCGACACCTCGGCCGACCTTCCCGATTCGGTGCTGGATCGCCACCACATAGCACTCGTGCCGCTCCAGATCCTGTTCGGGGACCTGGTGTTCCAGGACAGGGTGGGGATCCGGCCCGAGGAGTATTACCGGCGGCTCCGGGCAGCCAGGGAGCTTCCGACCACCTCGCAGCCGGCCCCCGGCGATTTCGTCCGGGTGTTCCGCTCGGCTCTTGAGGAGGCGGACGAAGTGGTGGCGGTGCTGCTGAGTGGTGCGCTGTCGGGGACGTTCCAGGCCGCTCAGGCGGCCATCAAGGCGGCGGGGCTCGAGCGGGTTACGGTGGTGGACAGCAAGGCCGCGTCGCTTTCCCTGGGGCTACTCGCCCTCCGGGGAGCGGAGCTGGCCGAATCGGGGTGGCCGGCGGCAGAAATAGCTGCCGAGCTCGAAAGAGTCAGGAGGCAGTCGGGGATGCTGCTCACGGTGGAAACGTATGACAACCTGATTCGCTCCGGCCGGGTTTCCCGGGGTAAGGCCTGGCTGGCGGGAATGCTGGATGTGAAGCCTATTCTGAGTCTGGACCAGACCGGCCGGGTCGTGCCGGTGGACCGGGTGCGGGGCCGCGAAGCGGTGATCGGCAGGATGCTGGCGCGAGTGGAGCAGGCGCTGACCCCCCGGCCCAAGGTGGTCCGGTTCGGCGTGGTGCACGTGCAGGCGCCCGAGACGGCGGAGCGGGTTCGAACCGCCCTGGTGGCGGCCTACCGCCCCCGGGACTGCTTCGTTGCCCTGGCGACCGGGGTCCTGGGGACCCACGTCGGAGAGGGCGCCTGGGCGGTCTGCTGGCAGGTGGAGGACGGAGCGCCAGAGAGGCATACCGAAATGGCGCTTCCCGCTTGACCAGGAGGCAGCCGGCGGGACGGAAGCGGGATGCCTCGGAGCCGCTGGTGGACCTGGCGCTCGAGGCGGCGGACGATCTCAAGGCGCGGGACATGGTCGCTCTGGATTTGCGCGGGCTCAACGATGCCACCGACTGGTTCGTGATCGGGTCGGGGACCTCGGACGCGCACGTCCGGGGCATCGCCCAGTCGGTGCTCGACCGGATGACCGCGGCGGGTTTCAAGGCCCATCACGTCGAAGGACTGACGCAGGGCCGCTGGGTCTTGCTGGATTTCGTGGACATCGTGGTCCACCTGTTTCACCCCGAGGCGCGGGCCTTTTACCAGCTGGAGCGGCTGTGGAACGACGCTCCCAGGCGGGAGCCGGCGGCCGAAAGGAAGTCCCCATGATGCGTCGAATCGCTGCGGCGGCCCTGCTCCTCCTCGCGATCCCCCCGGTCCTGTCCGCCCAGTACTTCGGGCGGAACAAGGTCCAGTACGGCCGCTTCGACTTCAAGATCATCCAGACCGAGCATTTCGACGTCTACTACTACGAGGCGGAGCGGGCCGCGGCGCTGGACATCGCCCGGATGGCGGAGCGCTCCTACGCCAAGCTCTCCCGAGCGCTCAACCACCAGTTCGACGAGCGCAAGCCGATCATCCCCTACGCCTCGCACTCCGAGTTCCAGCAGACCAACACCTCGGGCGGGGAGATCGACGAGAGCACCGGCGGCTTCACCGACTTCCTCCGCCACCGCAACATTTTCCCGCTGACCGGCTCCTACGAGGAGAATCAGCACGTCCTCCAGCACGAGATGGTGCACCAGTTCCAGTTCGACATCTGGTCGCGGGGGCGGACCGGCGGGGTGCAGGGGATCATCTCCGCCAACGCGCCGCTCTGGTTCGGCGAGGGCATGGCGGAGTACTACTCGCTCGGGGCCGAAGATCCCAACACCGCCATGTGGCTCCGTGACGCGGCGCTGGAGGGCAAGCTGCCCTCACCGGAGGACTTCTACCGGGTCTTCCCCTACCGGTTCGGCCAGGCGCTGGTGGCCTACATCGGCGGGCGCTGGGGCGACGAGGCCATCGCCCAGATCACCAAGCTCGGCTCCGGCGGCGGGATCGAAGCGGCGCTCCAGCGGGTGCTGGGGCTTTCCTTCCCCGCCCTGGTGGCCCAGTGGCAGGACGCGGTACAGAAGAAATATCTCCCGGAAATCGGCAACCGCACCAAGGGCCGCGCGGTGGCCAGCGAGCTGCTCACCCGGAAGCGCTCCGGCGGCGGCTGGCACCTGGCGCCCGCGCTCTCGCCCGACGGGAGCCGGGTCGCCTACCTGAGCGAACAGGACTTCTACTTCATCGACCTCTGGCTGGCCGACGGCAACACCGGCAAGCCGATCCGCCGGCTGCTCAAGTCGTCCTCCAGCGGCAACTATGAGACCTTCCGGTTCATCACCTCCTCGGCGAGCTGGGCGCCGGACGGGAAGCGGCTGGCCATCGCCGCGCAACGAAGCGGCAAGGACGACATTGTCATCGTGGATGCCGAGCGCAACAAGAAGCTCCGCGAGATCAGGGTGACGATTGCCGGGGTGACCAACCCGACCTGGAGTCCGGACGGGAAGCGGCTGGTGTTCAGCGGTCTGGACGGCGGATTGTCCGACCTCTACACCATCAATGAAGACGGCTCCGACATGCGGCGGCTGACCAACGACAAGGAAGCCGACATGCACCCGGTCTGGTCGCCCGACGGCAAGACCATTGCCTTCGTCACCGACCGGGGGCCGGGCACCGATCTCAAGGCGCTCCGCTGGACCGACTTCCGGATCGCGCTCTACAATCTGGAGACCGGCGCCATCACCTATCCGGCCGGGATGGATGTGGGCCGGAACGTGAGTCCCCAGTGGTCTCCCGACGGCAGCGCCATCGCCTTCGTGTCCGACCGAAACGGGGTGGCCAACATCTTCCTGCACGAGCTGGCCGACGGGCAGACCTACCAGCTCACCGATTTCTACACCGGGGTGAGCGGCATCACCGCGCTCTCGCCGGTGCTCTCCTGGGCCCGGCAGGCGGACCGTCTGGCCTTCGTGTACTTCGAGCAGGGGCGCTACGACGTCTACAGCCTGAGCACCCCCCGCACCCTCAAGAAGCAGCCCTGGACCCAGCAGACCATCGCCCAGCGGCCGCTTGCGGTCATCGCGCCGTCCGGCGAGGCGGCCCGTCCCGCGGTGGCACGGATCACCCCGCCCTCGGGGCCCCAGATCCTGAGCGGGAGCACGGTGTACCGGACTCAACGGGGATTCCGGCGGGCCGACTCCCTGCCGGCGTCGTTCGATACCACCGCCGCCAACGAGCCGGTATCGGTCGCCCGGATTCTCGACTCGATGCCGTTCACCCCGCCGGACACCAGCGAGTTCACCTTCAAGCCCTACCGGGCCACGCTGGAGCCCGAATACGTCACCCGGCCGACCATCGGCTATACCCGCGACACCTTCGGGCAGGGACTGTCCGGCTCGACCGCGATCGTGCTGGGGGACATGCTGGGCAACCACCAGCTCGGGTTCGCCGCTTCGCTCAACGGGCGGATTAACGAGACCTACTTCGCGGCCCAGTACGTGAACCTGTCCCGGCGGCTCAACTGGGCGGTGGGACTCTCCCAGGAGCCCTACTTCTTCTACGAGGGGGCCTTCTTCCAGGATGGACCGGGCGCGGGTGAGGTGTCCTACATCGAGCAGATCCGCCGGCTGGTGCT
>DATFGC010000034.1:0-2772 GCA_035249765.1 Gemmatimonadales bacterium
CTACTCCGCCCAGGCAGCCGAAGCTGCGGAGATTGGGCTGGCGGACGCCTTTTCATCCTGGAGCTCGGCCTGGAACGGCTACGGAATCGGCGGTGATTCGGTCCAGCCGGTGGTCACGATCCCGGGAGCCACCAACGTGCGGTACACCAACACCGTGCGGCGGCTGGGGGGCGGAAACTACCTGGTCACCTCGCGGGGGGAAAAACTGGACCGGGGCGGCAACGTGGTAGCTTCCCGCCTGCTGGCCCGGCTGGGCAAGCTGGTCTCCATGCAGCTCGGGATCCAGGCTGCGGTCACCTCGAAAGGCTCGCCCACGATCACCGGCGAGATCACGCTCAGTGGAGTGAATACCACGCCGGCCACCTGGACCCCGGCGTGTACCGGTCCCGATGTGTACGGGGTGCGATCGGACGGCTCGATTACCCCCACCGGCGCGGCGGTGGTGCTGGGGAGCCCCCAGCCGATGAAGCCGAACGATACGGCGGTGACGGACGCGACCTTTACCGGACCGTACAACGCTCTGCTGTCGGGGGCCACTATCCATTTCCTCACTGCCAAGGGACCCCTCCTGACCGGCGGCACGACCGGGGTCCAGCCGCGGCTGATCGGCTCCCCCAGCACCTGCGACAAGAGCCGGAACACCAACTGGGGCGAGCCGGACCACACTCCCGCCGGCCCCTTCAGCCTCTGCGCCGACTATTATCCCATCGTGCACTTCGGCAACTCGTTCGGCCCCGGCAATAAGGTCCAGATCAGCGGGGGCAGGGGACAGGGGATTCTGCTGGTGGACGGGGATATCCTGCTGGACGGCGCGTTCGAATTCTCCGGAATCATCCTGGCTCTGGGCAACGTGGTGGTCGAGGGAACCGGCACCAAGGTCCACGGCGCAATCCTGGGGCACAGCGTGTCCGCCGGATTCAACTCCTTCTCGGGGGAATCCCTGGTGGCCTATTCTGAATGCGCGGTCCAGGCCGCGCTCGCCGGCGCCTCGACGGCAGTCGCGCTCAATGAGCGGAGCTGGGCCGCGGTCAATCCCCGCTGAGTCACCGCTGCCGGCCTCGCCAGGCGCAGCCCGAGAGGGCACGGCCATCCAGGGTCAGCGCGGCCTGCATCGCGGCGTAGACCCCGTTGTTGCCTTCGCTGCAGCTGGTCGTGACCAGAAGCAGGTGGAAGCGGTGGGTGCGGTCGGTCTGCGCGCCGGTACGGTACCGGAGCACCCCGCCCGAGTCATCCGGAGTCACCGGGGGAAAGACCAGGATCCTGGGCTCGCTGTCCTGGGCAAACTCGATGCCGCTCGCCGTGATCGTCACCCGCCAGTTCGGGTTGATGCCCCGGGCGCGCAGCAGGTAGTCGGGGGCCGGCTCGTCACAGTTGTCTCCCGGAACCGGCCGCCGGGCGAATTCGAGCTCCCGCAGAATGATCGGCCCTCCCGATGACTCGGTGGCGCGAGCCATGATGAACAGGCCCTCGTCATCCGGAGGACGGAGGAACCGGTAGGTCGGCAGCAAACGGCCTCCGGTGCTGTCCACGGCGCGCACCGGGGCCACCTGGTCGCAGGCTCGAAACGTCATCTCACCGCCCGCGAAAACCGTCCCCCGCACCATCACCTCGGGGCGGGGCGCCGGCGTCGCGGCCACTCGGGGAACGGGCGGCGGAGTCCCGGCCGCCGCCGGGGCGCTACGGTCGCTTCCGCATGCGGCCAGCAGGATGCCGGCGGGCAGAACAATTCGTGGCTTCATCAGACGCTCCGGGGCTAACGACTCAGGATCCCTTGCGAAGCCGGTAGGCCCGCACGTGCTCGACATCGTCGGCGTCCTTCCCCACCCCGTACACCGCATCGGCCGTGATGCTGGCGACCCGAAAATCTTCGGGCATCGTGACCCGGCCCAGGAGCTGGCCCGACTCGTCGAACACGGCATAGGTCGCAGTTTCGATTCCGGGGGGCGCAACCTCCTGGGCCCAGAGGCGTCCCTCGGAATCGACCAGCAGCGAGCTCACGAACGGCAGGGCGGCGGGATACCGCGCCTGCTCGATCCGGGCGGTGAGCTGGGTCTTGAACGCCGGCGGCATGCTGCGCATCGCCGGCATCGCCTCGATCTGATCGAGCTGGGCTTTCCGGTGGGCCGCGATCAGGTCGGGTGTAAGCGGCCGGGAGTCGGCCTTCACCCGGATCAGGCGGACCAGCTTGCCGTCCAGCCCCCGCACTTCGATTTCCCAGGCGTCGTTCCTGGCCAGGTAGAACCGATCGCCCTCGGCCGCGGTCACGCTCTGCCGCCCGAGGGGCACCGGCATCGGCGCCGAAAACGACTGGCCCCCCATCGACATCGTCATCTGCTCCGTCTCGGCGCCGGGAAAACGGGCGATGGTATCCCGCACCGCACCGTCGGGACCGTAGCGGAGGGCACTCACGGTATCGCGGTAGGGGCCCTGCTTCGCCTGATTCATCGTAAAGCCCATGGTGACCCCCACCACGCTGCCGTCGGCCAACCACCCTTGGGGCACTGCGAACTCGATTCGTCCCCCGACCGGCATCAGCCCGCCGGTATTGCCGCCCAGCGAGAAGGAGCGGGCGAACTTCGCGTCGCGATCCAGCACCGAGACCCGGCGGGCCAGAAAGTCGGAGACCAGGAGCGAATCGCCCGGCCCCCGCCAGATCCCGGCCAGCATCCGGTATTCACCGGGACCGTCGCCCGCCCGGCCCGAGGCATGAACCTGGGCACCGGATTCGTCGTAGACCCGCACTTCATGGGTCCCGGCATTCCCGATGGCCAG
>DATFGC010000035.1:0-4352 GCA_035249765.1 Gemmatimonadales bacterium
GAGCCCCCGCACCCGGGCCGCGGGAGAACCGCCGTCCTGCGAGGAGAGGCCGGCGCAGGCGAGCCCCACCAGCAGCCCGAGTCCGGCGGTACGGGTCGCGGCTCTCATGGCTTGGGCGCTCCCGCCGCCCGGATGGCCGCGGTCTTCTCGGCGATCTCCAGCAGCAGCCGCTCCAGCTCCCGGGAGTACGCGGTCGAGTCCATGGTCGCCTTGCGGCGGCGCAGTGCATCCACCTGGCCTTCGAGCACCCGCCGCTCCGCCCAGAGTGCGGCAATCCTGGGATCGGTCGGCGCGGCGCCGGTCCCGAAGGCCACGGTCCGGGCCAGCGACGAATCGGTGAGCTGGGCCTGCTCGGTGGCCAGCAGATTCCTCCGCTCGTATCCGCGGGCGACCTCCCCCTTGGCCCAGCTGAATGCTTCCATCAGGGAAATCCGTCCGTCCTTGTCGCCGTCGGCGGCCTCGGAGGTGAGGGCGCGGGAGAAATGGCCCGCGAAGGTCGTCTCGTTCCGCTGCATGGCGCTCTTGGTGGCGGTCACTACCACCCGGCCCGGACCGGCCAGCGCGGCGAGGAAGTCCCCGCTGGCGCTTGCGGCATTGACCAGCACCACGGTCCGCCCTTCCAGGGCCTTGAGCCATCCGGCAAAATCGGCCGCGGTCACGTCGGGGCCGGGAAGATTGAACCGGGACTGGGCACCTTCGCCGCTGCCGTGCCCGATCAGCAGGACGAACACCAGATCACCGGGCGCGCTCCGACGGGCCAGCACGGCAAACCGCGCCCCAATGCTTTCGCGAGTGGCCCGGGCCTGAATCCGCCCGGGATCACGCGAGGGATCCTCGCCCAGGTAGAACAGGCCGGAATCGGCCGCACCCCAGCGGCTCCTGGCCGCGTCGTACACCGCCGCCGCGGCGGAATCGAAGCCCCGCGCGAACCGGGGCTCGCCGGAGAGCCCGGTCACCAGGAGCACATGGGTCGCGCTGCCTTGCGCCGCCGAGGCCATCGGAGCGCCCAGGCAGAACCCCAGGAGCAGGGCGGAGCGAAGCGAGTTCACGCCAGCCCCCGCCACCGCCGGTAGCCCCATTCCGCCCCCAGCAGGCCGACCAGCAGAAAGAACACGATCGGCATATCCCACAGGTCGCGCGATTCGCGCACCGTGACACCGCTTTCGGTGAACACCACGTCCTCGGCCAGCCGGCTCGCGTCCGACAACGGGTAGTAGCGGCCCCCGGTCTCGGGCGCGATGCGCCGGAGCATCGGTGCCCGAAGCTCGGCTTGCTTGACGTTGGCGCCGTAATCATCCACCAGCAGCGCCGCCGAGGCCGCCCGGGTGGTGTCGTTCCCCCGGCGCGAGTCGCCCTCGATGCTGTACATCCCCATCTCTTCGGCCACGAACCGCCCCTCGTAGGCACCGTCTTCCTTGAGGGTCCAGGCCAGCGGCACCTCCACCAGCCGGCCCGCCGGGGTGGTCACCCGCGCGGTGACCTGGGCGTCGTTGGTTTCGAGGTAGGCCTCGTCGGCCACCCGGGCCCGCAGCACCACCGGCTCTCCCGGTGCGACGCGGGTGGGGCTGGCGCTCAGCTCGACCCGGTCCGGTACTTCGTCGAGCGACCAGCGCAGCACCTGGCGCCAGAGCGACTCGTGGGTTTGGTCCTCCAGCGGAACGTTGGCATGCATCTGCCAGAGCCAGGTGTCCTGCACTCCGAACACCGCGGCGGTGCCCCGGCCGAACCGCTGCACCGCGAGCACCGGGACGTCGCCGCCTCCGGCAACCTTCCCGGTCAGCAGCGCGGTGGCGCCCGGCTTGAGCGCGCCCAGCCGGTTGACCGAGGTCAGCGGAGGGAGCGAGTCCCAGCGGCCCGCGGGCGATTCGGAGCTCCAAATCTGGAGCGCCGGATGGAGTCGGCCGGCCGCGGTGGCGCGGACTGCGAGCTCGACCGCGCCGGTACCGGTTGCCGCGGAGATGGGCGCATCGAGACTCACCGGCAGCACGTCGGCCAGCGGCGTCCCGGCAAACCCTCCTTCGGCGAGCGCGGCGCGACCCCCCAGCGCCACCAGCCCGCCTCCCCGGCGACTCACGAAATCCGCCAGCATTCGGAGCTGATCTCCGGTGAAGAACGAGGCCTCGATGCTCCCCAGTACCAGGACACGATAGCGGAAGAGATCCTCGCGCCGGGTCGGAAAACCGCCCACCAGCTCCATGCTGTCCCGCACACCGAGCCGGAGAAACTTTCCCTTGGCGCTGCGCAGCATCGCGACCAGGGAAAGCGCGCTGTCGCCGGCAACGGCTCGGCGCAGGAACGCGAATTCGGGCCGCGGCTCTCCCTCGAGATAGAGGATGCGCTCGGGACCGGAACGGACGCGAAGCACCGAGCGAAACTCGTTGTTTTCGGTGACGATCTCGCCCTGGGCCGGCCGCACCCGGAAGGTCAGCCGGTGGGACCCCTCGGCCATCGACGGCAGCCGGAGCCGGGCCCGGACCACATCGCCGGTCTCGGGGGCCTCGACCTGGCGCTCGATCACGATCCGGCCTTCATCCTCGGCGGTCACGGTGACGGGATTGCCGCCGAGTCCCCGGACCCGGATGACGACTTCGGCCAGGATGCCGGCGCCGGCCAGGGCACTGGCCGGGAGGGCGACCCGCTCGATCGCCAGGTCGCGGGCAAATCGCTCCTGGCCCACGCCGACGGTATACACCGGCACCTTGCGCCCGCGGAGCGCCAGGAGTGGAGCCGTCAGGTCGCCGCCGCTGTTGTCGGCGCCATCGGTGACCAGCACCATGCCGGCCAGGGGAACGCCGGAAAGCTCCTGGCGGGCGGCATCCAGCGCGGCCGCGAGATTGGTGCGGGTGCCGCTCCCGACCAGACCATTCGCGGTGCCCAGCGGCCCGGCATCGGCCGCGAACCGGAAGAACCGGAGCACGAACCGGTCTCCCAGCCGCCGGGTAAGCGAGCCCGCCGAATCGCCGAACACCCGCCGAACCGCGTCAAGCCGCGACATCCCGGCCAGGTCGGCCAGTCGCATGCTGCGGGAGTCGTCGAGCAGAATGCCGAGCACGTTCCGCTGGGGGACCGCGCTGGAGAGGAGGAGAACCGGCCGCAGCAGGCAGAGGGCGAGAACGACACAGGCCAGGCCCCGCAGGCCGCCGAGCAAGGCACGGTCGCGCGCCGGCGTGGCGGTCCGCACACCGCGAAGCGCCAGCAGCAGCAGGATCAGCCCCGCACCCAGCGCCGCGGCGATCAGGGCCGGAGGAAAGGCCGGCGCAAGCGAAAGATCCCCCCGCCGGAAGAGGTGGGGGGGATACTTGAACAGAAATGTGGCGACCGCTTCTGCAACCCGTTCCAAAGATTGATACCCCTTAGGACCGACGCGAGGCGGGCCGGCGGGGTTTCGTCCCCGGGGCCGGTTCCTCTTGTTCTACGAATGGCGCGGGAATCCTGCTGGCGGGCGGCCGCGCTGGAGGCCACATTCTGGCGACCCCTCTCCGTTCCCGGTTTCGCTACAGCACCCGGATGAGGTACTCGATGCTCGCCGACGCGCTCCAGAACTTGGCATTGTCGAGGGGGGAAGTCGGCAGCGCACCGGGCTCTACCAGCTTGCGGAAGCTCCGTTCGCCCCGCACGCTGAAGGAGAACCTGCGGATCTCGACCCCCAGCGCGCCGAGCAGCCCCACATCCACGGTCTGGAAGAGGGCCGGAATGAAGGGGGTCGGCCCCGGGACGACGTCGTCGGGCGTAGCGCTGCAGTCGGTATGCCGCAGGGTGCTGTCCGCCTCGACGACGTCCCGCTTGCAGCTCATCCGGATGGAGAAGAACGGTCCCAGCACCAGGAACGGCCGAACCGGGCGCTCGGTGCTGTACCCGTGCTGGAACCGGAGCAGGAGGGGGATCTGCGCGTACAGCAGGTTGGCGGCATCGGAAATCGGTCCCACCAGCAGCGGGTTCTGACTCGACTGCGCCCGTTCCCCGTAAATCCGCCGCTGCACCACCAGCAGCTCGCTCTGGAACGAAAACCGCGGGCTCCGCGGGATCCGCAGGCTGATCCCTCCCTGGAACCCGGTGCGCGACTCGGACTTGAACAGGGTGGGGCTGGTCACGCCGGTGTAATTCCCGCCCGCCACCAGGGCAAGCTCCCGGCGCTGGGCACCCACCTCGGGGACCGCGGCAAAGACGGAGCCGGCGGTGATCAGCAGCAGCAGGCGTGCAGCGCGCATGTGAGCCCCCGGAAGGTTCGGAATCACCCGGTGGAAGATACCCGGAAGGAGGGATCATGGGGCGACTCCTCGCCCTGGACGCGTTCCGCGGAATGACCATTGCGGGGATGCTGCTGGTGAACAATCCCGGCACCTGGTCGGCCA
>DATFGC010000036.1:0-3500 GCA_035249765.1 Gemmatimonadales bacterium
ATCTCCTTCGGGGTGGCGCCGGCGCTGCTGATCTACTTCCTCGAGTTCTCGACCGCGGGACGCTACGGGTGGATCGTCTGCTTCCTCTACGTGGTGGCGGTGGCGCTCCGGCTGGCGCGGTTCAATGTCCTCTCTCACGGAAAGCCCACGCCGGGCTGGTTCACCGGGCTGCCGTCGCCCGCCGCCGGCATGACCCTGGCCACCTACTATGCCTTCAGCCAGACCAAGTGGTACCGGCTGTCGGTGGCCCACCTCGATCTGGAGCACCAGGGCCTGGTGGTCCTCCTTCTGCTCCTCTCGGTGCTGATGGTGAGCAAGGTGATGTATCCGCGGGGCGCCCCGGTGAGCCTGCGGACCCCCCGGGGCCTCGTGATGCTCACCGTCCTGCTCGCGATCGTGGTGGGCTCGATCCTGTATCCGTCGTCCATCCTGTTCCCCTTCTTCATCGCCTACGCTGCTTTCGGCGTGTTGCGCCATATGGTGCTGATTCTCATTGACCGCGGAGCCGACGAATGACCTGGCGGGTGCACGTCCGGATTCTGCCGCGCGCCGGCCTGCTGGACCCCCAGGGCCAGGCGGTCGAGCACGCGCTCTCGGCGCTCCACTTCCCCGAGGCCAGCAATGTCCACGTAGGCAAGGCCATCGCGCTCGACGTCGCGGCCCCGAGCGCCGCCGCGGCCGAGGCGAGCGTGCGGGCCATGTGCGAGAAGCTGCTGGCGAACCCGGTGACCGAGGATTTCGAGATCGCGGTGGAATCCGGAGGGGCGGCGTGATCCGGGTCGCGGTGGTCCGCTTCCCCGGGAGCAACTGCGAGCCCGAGGCGTGCCGCGCGGTGGAGCGGGCCGGCGGCGAGGCCTTCTGCGCGTGGCACCGCGACACCACGCTCGAGGGAGCCGACGCGGTGATTCTCCCCGGCGGCTTCAGCTACGGAGACTATCTCCGGAGCGGCGCGATCGCCCGGATGAGCCCGGTGATGGACGCGATCAAGCGCCATGCCGCGGCCGGGGCGCCGGTGCTCGGCATCTGCAACGGCTTCCAGATTCTCTGCGAAGCCGGACTGCTCCCGGGCGCGCTGGCCCGGAATGTCGGGCTGCGATACCTCTCCCGGCCGGTGGATGTCCGGATCGAGCGCACCACGACGCCCTTCACCGCCGAATACCGTCCGGGAGAAGTGATCCGGATTCCGGTGGGCCACGGCGAGGGCCGGTTCACCGCGTCCGAGGCCGAGCTCGACCGCCTCGAAGCGGAGGGGCAGGTCGTGCTGCGGTACCATGGCGCCGGGAGCGCCGATGTCTCCTCGAATCCCAACGGCTCGGCCCGGGCGATCGCGGCGGTGTGCAACCGGGAGGGCAACGTGGTGGGCATGATGCCCCATCCGGAGCGGCTGGCCGAGCCGATCCTGGGAAGTGACGCGGGTCACCGGGTCTTCACCTCACTTATTCACCATCTGATCGCGGAGCCGAGCGGCCGATGAGCACCGACAAGCCGAGCCGGAACGAGGACGAGTATTTCGCCCGGGAAGAGGCCGAGCGGCTGGCCAAGCTGCGGGCCCGGGAGAAGGCCGCGCAGACCGCCGCCGAGCGCAAGTCGCATTACATGAAATGCCCCAAGGACGGCGCCGATCTCCAGTCCGAGGCATTCCATGGGGTCCAGATCGACCGGTGCCCCGAGTGCCACGGGATCTGGCTCGACGGCGGGGAGATCGAGCTGCTGATGAAGAGCGAAGACAGCGGAATGCTGGGACGCGCGATGGGCGATCTCTGGACCACCCTCAAGCGGGGTCGCGGCAAGTCGTGACCCACGCCATGGCCGCACCCGAGGCGCTCCCCTTCGAGGGCGAACGGCCGGTGACTTCCGAGGTGGTGCGGGAGCATAATCTCAACCAGCGTGAGTACGCCGAAATTCTCGCGATCCTGGGACGCACCCCGACCCTGACCGAGCTGGGGATCTTCTCCGCCCTCTGGTCGGAGCACTGCTCCTACAAGCACACCAGACCGGTGCTCAAGACCTTCCCGGTCAGCGGACCGCAGGTGGTGCAGGGACCGGGAGAGAATGCCGGCGTGCTCCGGCTCCCCGACGGATGGGCGGTCGCCTTCAAGATCGAATCCCACAACCACCCCAGCGCGGTGGAGCCGTACCAGGGCGCGGCCACCGGTGTGGGCGGGATCCTGCGTGACGTGTTCACCATGGGTGCCCGCCCGGTGGCCCTGCTGAACTCGCTGCGGCTGGGGCCGCTGGACGAGCCCCGGAACCGCTATCTCTTCGCCGGGATCGTGAAGGGTGTGGGCGACTACGGCAATTGCGTCGGGGTGCCCACCCTGGGAGGCGAGGTGGCCTTCGCGCCGGGGTACAGCGGGAACCCGCTGGTCAACGCCATGTGCGTCGGGATCCTGCGCGAGAAGGACCTGATGCGGGCCCGGGCCCACGGGGTGGGCAACGTCCTGCTCGCGATGGGCTCCCGCACCGGCCGGGACGGCATTCACGGCGCCAGCTTCGCGTCGGAGGAGCTTTCGGCCAAGAGCGAGGCGCGGCGGCCCCAGGTCCAGGTGGGCGATCCCTTCACCGAGAAGCTGCTGCTGGAGGCCACCCTCGAGCTGATCGCCGCCGGCCTCACGGTGGCCATCCAGGACATGGGCGCGGCGGGCCTCACCAGCTCCTCGGCCGAGATGGCGGCGCGCGGTGGCGTGGGTGTGGAGCTCGACACCGGGCTGGTGCCGACCCGCGAGCCGGGCATGACCCCCTACGAGATCATGCTGTCCGAATCCCAGGAGCGGATGCTGGTGGTCGCGCTGCCGGAGCGGGTCGAGGCCATCCGCGCGGTGTGCGCGAAGTGGGAGCTGGATGCGACCCCGATCGGCAAGGTCACCGACGACGGGATTTTTCGGGTGGTCCATGGCGGGGTGACGGTGGCCGCGATTCCCGGCGAGCGGCTGGTGGACGGCTGCCCGGTCTCCTACCCGGAGGCGATCGAGTCCCCCGCCACGGTCGCGCGCCGGGGAGCCGGCCCGAGTGTCCCGCCCCGCACCGACGTGCTGGGAGCCCTGCCCCTCCTGCTCGACGATCCGACCATCGCGTCCAAGCGCTGGGTGTACGAGCAGTACGATTCCACCGTGCAGGCCGAAACGGTGCTCGGCCCCGGCGGTGATGCGGGCGTGCTGCGGGTTCCCGGCACCGGATTCGGTCTCGCGGTCGCGGTGGACTGCAACCAGCGCTACGTCGCCCTCGATCCCTACGAGGGCGGCAAGGCGGCGGTGGCCGAGGCGGCGCGCAACGTCGCCTGCACCGGCGCGGTGCCGCTCGGCATCACCGATTGCCTCAACTTCGGGAATCCCGACAAGCCCGACGCGTTCTTCCAGTTCCGGGAGGCCTGCCGGGGCATCGGCGATGCCTGCCGGGCCTTCGAGACGCCGGTCACCGGGGGGAACGTCTCGCTCTACAACGAGAGTCCCACCGGCGCCATCGACCCCACCCCCACGGTGGGAATGGTGGGCCTGCTCGCC
>DATFGC010000037.1:0-5785 GCA_035249765.1 Gemmatimonadales bacterium
GATCGAGCGCGAGGCCGCGCCCGTCGGTCACCCGCGCCGTGCCTTCCCGCAGCGCGCGGGCCAGCTCGGGGTCGGCCGCGGCGATCGCGTCGGCCAGGGCACACTCCGCCTCCATCCGCACCGCCCGGTCGTTCACGAAGACCGGGATGAGCCCGCTCATGGAGCCACGTCGATGAACCGGGGGGCCGCCGGGGCGGTCACCGGCTGGGGGGACCGCTGCAGGTAGGCAATCAGCGCCTCCAGGTCGGAGTGGCCGGTCCGGCGCGCCGGCAGCGTCACCACCATGGACAGCCCTTCCCCGCCGGTCTGGAGAAAGTCGAGCAACGCGAGCTGGTAGGTGCGGTTCGGCTGAACCTGCCCGCCTCCGGGCTTCCGGATCTCCAGCACCCTGCTGCCGGCCGGCCGCCGGCTGTCGAACCTGACCGTGAGTCCCGAGACGTGGAAGGCCGGCCGGCCCGAGGCCACTGCCCGCTCGAGGACCTGCTTGAGCCGCTCGCCGGTGATCGCCACCCGGACCAGGCTGTTTCCGAAAGGCTGGAGCTCGAAAAGATCATTGTAGGTGACTTGTCCGGAGGGAAGATCCCGGCGAATCCCGCCGTTGTTCATGAGCGCGAAGTCGGTGCCAGGCACCGCGGCCCGCTGCGCATCGGCGATGAGATTGCCCAAGGCATACTGGGGTCCCCGGCGGACCAGCTCCTCGCGGAGCACCGCAATGGGCCGGGACGCCAGCCGGTCCACCATGGGACGGTAGCGATCGAGGATCGCCGACACCCCGCTGTCGGGCGTGACCCGGTCGGCCCAGACCGTCTCCACCCGCGCCCGCCAGATCCGGGTTCCGTCGTCCAGGCGGACCAGGTCCGCGATCGCGAACGCGGTGCCGCTGCTTCGGGCCTGGACGATGGGAATGCCCTGCACCACCGTGTTGACCAGCGAATGGGTATGACCGGAGACGATCAGCTGCACCTGGGTGGAGTCGAGCTCCCGGGCCAGCTCGACGATTTCACCCCGGCAGGGGAGCGAATCGCAGAAGGCGCCCTCGTGCGCCACCAGGATGGTGAGGTCGGGCCTCGCCGCCCGGGCGGAGTCGAGTGCGTCCCGGATGGCCCCGGCGCCCCGCCGCCAGACCAGCCCCGCGACATGGTCGGCCCGCACCATTTGCTTGGTGCGGGCGGCCATGTAGCCCACCAGCGCAATCCGGAGCCCCCCGCGTTCCAGCAGGATAAAGGGCCGGGCCCAGCCGGGGCGGCGGCCCGATACAGAGTCGAACACGTTCGCGGCCAGCCAGGGCCAGTTCGATTCGGCCATCCGGGCCCGCAGGGTATCCACCCCCCAGTCGAGCTCGTGGTTGCCCACCACGGCGGCGTCCAGCCCGAACCGGCGCAGCGCTTGGATGGTCGAGCGGCCGTAGACCAGGTTGGAGGCCAGGGTCCCCTGCAGCTCGTCGCCGCCGTCGAGCCGGAGCACCGGGCAGCGGCACTCCGCCGCCGCGCTGTCGAGCGCCGCCTTGAGCGCCGCGGCGCCACCGACCGGGCGTCCTCCCGACCACGAGTACTGGCGGGATTCGAGGGCGCCGTGGAAATCGTTGATAGCGAGCACGCGGAGCAGCGTCGAATCCGCCCGGCCGGACAGGGCAAACCCGAGCAGCAGAGCGGGAAGCATCGCCTAAAATCCTCCTCAGTGACGTGTTGCGCAATCGTGACAGGAATGCGGTTGAATTAATGCACCCGGGCGTATATATGTTCCGCCGCATATGAGCCCACTTCCCCCGACCCAGCTCCTGCTGACCCTGGCCGAGCCCACCCGGCTCCGGATCCTGAACTGCCTGGCGGCGGCGCCGCTGTTCGTCTCGGACCTCCAGGCGGTGCTCGACCTTCCCCAGCCCACGGTCTCCCGCCATCTCACCGTACTCAAACGGGCCGGGCTGGTGCGCGACACCCCCATCGCCCAGTTCGTCCTCTACCGGATCAAGAGCGAAACCGGACCGCAGGGCCGTCTGTTGCAGGCGGTGATCGACGCGCTGGGGCAGGACGAGTCGATGCGGCTGGAGCGGCACCGCGCCCTCGATCGAAGCCGGGCCCATGGCCGGGGCCGAATGCCTTCGCTGCCGGCACGGGGCGCGGCGGCCGCGGCGGAAGGAGATGCCCGGTGAGCAGCCATCGCATTCTGGTCGTGGATGACGAGCCCGATATCACCGCGCTGGTCGCATACCACCTGGCCCGCAACGGATACCGGGTCTCCACCGCGGCCAACGGGCAGGAT
The DNA here is from genome assembly GCA_035249765.1 of Gemmatimonadales bacterium. Lineage (GTDB taxonomy): Bacteria > Gemmatimonadota > Gemmatimonadetes > Gemmatimonadales > GWC2-71-9 > JABFSM01. The sequence goes on from DATFGC010000037.1 coordinate 2,260, forward strand.
GCGCTCCGCGCCGCGCGGGAGGAGCGCCCCGACATCGTGGTGCTCGATCTCATGCTTCCCGGAGTATCGGGCTATGAGGTGCTGCGCGAGCTGCGGCGGCGCCAGGACACCGGCGATGTCGGGGTGATCCTGCTGACCGCCCGGCGGGAAGAGACCGACCGGATCAAGGGCCTCTCCCTCGGCGCGGACGATTATCTCACCAAGCCATTCTCTCCCCAGGAGCTGACCCTCCGGGTCGCGGCCCTGCTCCGCCGGCTCGCCGCGCCGGCGGTGGCGGCCGGCTCGTCGATCGTGGAAGGTCCCCTGACCATCGACCGGGGGGCACACCGGGTGACCCTCGCCGGCGAGGAGGTTCCCCTCACCGCGACCGAGTTCAAGCTGCTGCTCACCCTGGTGGAGCGACGCGGCCGGGTTCAGACCCGGCCCCAGCTCCTGGAGAACGTCTGGGACGCCCAGCCTGATATTCAGACCCGCACCGTGGACATGCACGTCCAGCGGCTCCGCGCCAAGCTCGGGGAGCTGGGCGAACAGATCGAGACGGTGCGGGGGTTTGGATATCGCTTCCGGGGGGCGAGCAAGTGACTGGAGTCATTGCGAGGGGCCGAAGGCCCCGAAGCAATCTCGCTGGGATCGCCACGGCCGCTTCGCGGCCTCGCGATGACTCCGTTCACCGTTCACCGTTCACCGTTCACGCCGTTTGACTTTTTCCCGTCGCCTTCTGCTCGGCACCGCGGTCGTGCTGCTGGTCACCGTGGCAGCGCTGGTGATCGCGGCGGAAAGCTGGCTGCGCGCCGATCTGGAGCGGAACGTCGCCACAATGCTCACCGACCAGGCCCGGCTGGTGGTGTCGACCCTTCCGGCCGACTCGCTGGAGTGGCCGGACTATGCGCGCCGAGCCGGCCGGGCCGGCCGGGTGCGGATCAGCCTGATCGACGGCGCCGGCCGGGTCCGTGCCGATACCGATGTGCCGGACGCCGAGCTGCCCCAGGTCGAGAATCACGCCGCCCGGCCCGAAGTCGCAGCGGCGCTCCGGGGCGAGCGTGGTACCGACACCCGGCGGAGCGCCACGACCAGCACCGCGTTCATGTACGTGGCGGTGCGCGGCGGTCCCGGCGTCGTCCGGGTGGCGATGCCGCTGGACCAGGTGGACCGGGCGGTGGGCGCGGCCCAGCGGTCGGTGATTCTGGCGGCGGTGCTGGCCCTCCTGCTCGGGGCTCCCCTCGCCTGGCTGGCCGGGCGGGCGGTCGCCCGGCCGCTCACCGAGGCGGCGGAAGCGGCCCGCACCATCGCGGCAGGCGGTACCCCCCGCTTTCCCCGCTCCGGAATCCCCGACATGGATGGGATGGTGGGAGCGCTCCGCGAGATGCACGAGGAGCTGGAGTCGCGCTTCGAGGCGCTGAGCCGGAAGCAGGCGGAATCGGCGGCGCTGGTGAACGCGATGGTGGAGGGCGTGCTCTCCTCCGACGCCCGGGGCCAGGTGCTTACCGCCAACCCGGCCGCGCGCCGGTTGCTCGGATATCGCGCCGACCAGGCCCTGCCCGCCCTCCAGGTGCTGTTTCACCAGAAGGGCGCCCGCGCCGCGGTGGAAGCGAGCCTCGGGGGCGAGACAGTGCCTGATCGCGAGGTGCTGATCGACGAGCGGATCTGCCTTCTGAGCGCCCGGCCCCTTCCCGAAGGCGGGGCGGTCCTGGTGCTCCACGATCTCACCGACATCCGTCGCCTGGAGACTATCCGGCGCGATTTCGTCGCCAATGTCTCCCACGAGCTCAAGACCCCGCTGACCTCGATCTCCGGATACGCTGAAACCCTGCTGGCGGATCACTCCGACGAACCCACGACCCGGAAGTTCCTGGAGACCATTCTCACCAACGCCCGGAGGATGCAGCAGCTGGTGGATGACCAGCTCGACCTGTCCCGGGTCGAATCGGGGAGCTGGCGTCCGGCGCCCCGGCTTCTGCCGACCGAGGCGGCGCTCCAGGAGACTTGGACCGGCACTGCGGCTCCGGGCGGGCCGCCGCACCACTTCCGGGTCGCGGTGAGTGCGGGAGCGGAATCGCTCCGGGCGGATCCGGATGCCTTCCGGCAGGTGCTGGCCAATCTCTACGACAACGCCCGGCGCTACACGCCCCCCGGCGGCGCCATCACGGCCCTGGCGGTCCCGGACGGCGCCGGAATCCGGGTCAGTGTGCGGGACGAGGGTAGCGGCATTTCCAGCGATCACCTGCCCCGGATCTTCGAGCGTTTCTACCGCGCCGATCCCTCCCGTTCCCGGGCCCGGGGGGGGACCGGCTTGGGACTCGCCATCGTCAAGCACATGGTCGAGGCCCATGGCGGCCGGGTCTGGGCCGAGAGCGAGCTGGGGCGAGGGACCACGATTCACTGCTGGCTGCCATCGCCGGTGAGCGGTGAGCCGTAAGCGGTGAGCGGGACGGACAATCCCCCTCTTAATCACCGCTCACCGCTCACCGCTGACTGCTTACCGTCCGTTACACCACCGTTACACGACCTTTGTATTTGTGTAACGGCGCGCGGCTTTCTTCTCCCGCGGGCGATGGCCAGAGGCCAGCCCCCTCGCGCGCCGAAACTCCTTCAAGGAGCCGGAGCGTGCGCGGACACCTGAGCAGGGCGGGTTGGCTGGTGGTTCTGGCACTCGGCGGTCGGGCGATGGTCGCGGCGGCCCAGGCACCCACTGTGACGGTGGGAGGTGTGGGATACGCCCAGTTCGCCTATCACCCCACCGACACCGCCAAGCACGCCAACAACTTCGAGGTCACCCGGGCCTACATCAACGTGGTGGGGCGGTTTGCCCATGGGGTCACGGTCCGGATCACCCCGGACATCTTCCGCACCTCCGACGGCCTCTCCTACCGACTCAAGTACGGCTTCGTCACCTGGACCCCCGACAGCGGCGCCATCACCCTCAAGCTCGGGATGCTCAACACGCCGTACGTGGAATGGGAGGAGCAGCTCTGGGATTACCGGATGCAGGGCACCATCGCCATAGACCGGGCCGGATATCTGTCCTCCTCGGACCTCGGATTTCTGGTGGATGGAAGCTGGGGGAATGAAGCGGTTTCGATGTCCGCCGGCGTGATCAACGGAGAGAACTACAACCGGCCGCTGGGCGACAAGGGCAAGGACCTGACCGCCCGGGTCTCGGTCCGTCTGATGGCCACCGACGAGGCAAACCGGACCGGCGGGCTGCGAGTCACCGGCTATGGGCACACCGGGGTGCCCACCGGAGGCGGGGTGCGGCAACGGCTGCTGGGGGTGCTCTCCTACCGCTCGAAACTGCTGACGCTGGCCGGCGTCGGGGCGGTCACCAAAGACAGCGCGCTGACCACGCCGGTCACCCCCGAACGCAAAGGCCGGGTGCTGAGCGGATTCGGGGTGCTGCGGGTGCCGCCCAGCCACAAGCTGCAATTCATGGGACGGGTGGACTCGATCGACCCCAACACCGACGCGGAGGACGATCGGCAAACCCGGTTCATCGTCGGCATCGGGTATCAGCTGACGCCCAACCTCC
>DATFGC010000038.1:0-2521 GCA_035249765.1 Gemmatimonadales bacterium
TACCATGCCGCGAAGGAGCGGGTGGTCGCCCGGTTCGAGAAGGAGTACTTCGCCCGCCTGGTGGCGCGCGCCGGCGGCAACATGTCCAAGGCGGCGCGGCTGGCCGGGGTGGACCGCACCACCCTTTACCGCCTGATGGACAAGCATCACATCCCCCGCGATGAACGAGGCGGAGAAGCCGAGTGAGCGGGATCCCGCGCACCGAAGAGCTTCGTGCTCTGCTCGACAACGCGGCCCAGCAGGTCACCGACGACTGGCACCTGGTTCGGCAGGACGCCGGATCCCGGGAGGATGTGGTCAGGACTCTGGGTCAGCTGACCCGGGCCATCGGTGCCGCGTACGACGGGGGCGAGGAGGACGTGCAGGAGCTGGCGAAAGCCCAGCTCCCTCGCCGCCTGCTCAGCCTGCTTCGCAGCCGGGTGATTCGCCTGGTCGGTGAGCAGGAGAATCCTCCCGACGGCGGGACCCTGCTCTCCTGCTTCCAGGCCTTCGAGTCGGTGGCTAGGCAGCTCGAGCCCAACTGGGACCAGCGTTTTGCCGACCGCCTGATGGGACCCGACGGTCTCGAGCTGGTGGTCGAGCTGGCCCACGACCTCCGCTCCCCGCTGACCTCGATCCTCTTCCTGGGCGAGACCATGAAGCGGGGCCGCAGCGGCCCGGTCACCCGGCTCCAGGAACGCCAGCTGGGGCTGATCTACAGCGCGGCCTTCGGGCTGAGCTCGGTGGCCAGTGACGTCATCGAGCTGGCCCGGGGCGGCGACCGGCTGGTGGACCTCGAGCCGCTGCCCTTCTCGGTGGCTGACATCATGGAGTCGGTGCGGGACATCGTGCAGCCGATCGCGGAGGAGAAAGGCCTGGAGGTGAGGCTGGTTCCTCCTCAGCGTTCCTCCCGGATCGGTCATCCGGTCGCGCTGAGCCGGATCCTGCTCAACCTCACCACCAATGCGCTCAAGTTCACCGACGAGGGCTTCGTCGAGGTGACCTGCACCGAGGTGAGCGAGCTCGGGGTGGAGTTCTCGGTGCGGGACACCGGCCGGGGAATTCCGCCCCAGGCCATGGGGATGCTGTTCGAGCCGTTCCGGCGCCGGCAGAAGGACCGGGACTATGCCTTTTCCGGGTCGGGACTGGGACTCTCCATCTGCCGCAAGCTGGTCGAAGCGATGGAGGGGACCCTCCAGGTGGAGACCGAGGCGGGGCGGGGGACCCGCTTCTATTTCACCCTCGATCTTCCCCTGGCGGCGCAGCCCGAGCCCTCGTGAAGCTGCTGCACGTGGTGGGCGCCCGCCCCAATTTCATGAAGGTGGCGCCGGTGCTGCGGGCCGGCGCGGCCGCCGGCGGGATTTCCCAGGTACTGGTGCATACCGGGCAGCACTACGACCCGGGCATGAGCGACTCCTTCTTCCACGACCTCGGCCTTCCCCCTCCCGATGAAAACCTCGGGGTCGGCTCGGGCACCCACGCGGAACAGACCGCGCGGATCATGCTGGCATTCGAGCCGGTGCTGGAGCGGCACGCCCCCGATTGGGTCGTCGTCTACGGCGATGTGAACTCCACCGTGGCGTGCGCGCTGGTCGCGGTCAAGAAGGGCGTCCGGATCGCGCATGTGGAAGCCGGTCTCCGGAGCCGGGATCGCTCCATGCCGGAGAAGATCAACCGGATCCTGACCGATCAGCTGGCCGATCTCCTGCTCACCCCAAGCCGGGACGGCAACGCGAATCTCGCGGCCGAGGGGATACCGGCCGACCGGATCAGGCTGGTCGGCAACGTGATGGTGGATACGCTGCTTCGGCTCCGGGGCGTCGCCGCGGAGCGGGAGATGCCCCGGAAGCTGGGCGTCGAGGGAAGCGACTACGCCTTTGTGACCCTGCACCGTCCCTCCAACGTGGACAACCGGGACACCCTGGCCGAGCTGCTGGGGGCGCTGGACGACCTGGGCGGCCGGATGCCGGTGCTGTTTGCGGTGCATCCCCGCACCCGCCGGCGGATCAGCGAGTTCGGTCTGACCCAGCCGAACGGGCCGGTCCGGCTGCTCGATCCGCTGGGATACCTCGAGACGGTCGGGCTGGTGGATCGTGCCGCCCTGGTGCTCACCGATTCCGGCGGGCTCCAGGAGGAAACCACGGTGCTCGGGGTGCCCTGCCTCACCGCCCGGCCCAGCACCGAACGGCCGGTGACGGTGACCGAGGGCACCAACCGGCTGGTCGCGTCCCGCCGGGAGTCCATCGGAGCCGCGGTGGCGGAAGTGATTACCCGGCGGGCCGGCGGCGGGTTCCGGCCCTCCCGTCCGGAGGGGTGGGACGGGCACGCGGGCGAGCGGGTCATCGCGGCGCTCCGCGACCCGCGCACTACCGTCACCGCAACGAGTTAGGTACTTTCACCACCGGACGACCGGTTGGCCAATGGGGCCGGACCGGAATCCGGAACAGATGCGGCTCCTCCCCCGCGTGCTCCCTGCCGAATTCCTTGACCGCCTTCGTGGTCCGGGAAGCGGCGGGAGCTCGAATGGGGCGGGGCTCGGAGA
>DATFGC010000039.1:0-11050 GCA_035249765.1 Gemmatimonadales bacterium
CGCGTTGTCCAGCGATTCCCGGCTGGCCAGCTCGCGCGACACCAGGCTCCGGACCCGCTCCAGGTCCTTGGTGGTGCGGTCCACCTCCGCCCGCGCCGCGCTGAGATCGGCCCGGGCCCGGGCGATCTCCTCGGGACGGGATCCCGCTTCGAGGTCGCGGAGGTTGGCCAGCGCGGTGGCGACCCGGGCCCGCTCAGCCGCGATCGTAGCATCGAGATCCACCTGGGTCAGCGCGGCAAGGGTGTCCCCGGCCTCGACCCGGGCGCCCTCTTCGACCCGCACCGCGACGACCCGTGCGGCGCTGAGCGCCGAGATGTCCACCTCGGGCACCTCGACCGTGCCCCGGGCCTCGAACGGGTTGGCGCCGGCGCGGGCGCAGGCCGCCACCAGGAGCAGCATCAGCAGCGGGTGCCTCGGGAAGGTCATGCGCGCTTTCCGGTGGGCGACAGTGCCGAGAGGGCGAATTCCCCGGCGTGACGGGCGAAATCGCGGGCGGTTTGATCTGCGACGCCGGCGGTTCCCCGGCCGAAGAAGACCCCGACCGCCGGACGGAAGACGAAGAAGTAGACCACCTGTGCGATGGTGCTCAGCGCGGCGAAGCGGGGCTCGAGGTCGGTCCGGAAGGTGCCGCTCCGCTGACCCTCCTCGATGACCCGGCTGAGCCGCTGGAAGGGCCCGGCGGCCATCTGGAGCATGACCTCCTGGGCATGGCGGGCGTCGTGGTCGACCATCTCCCGCACCAGGAGCCGGTAGAGATTGGGGCGGGCCAGCAGCCACTCGGCCTGGAGCGAGAGCAGCCGGCGAATGGCCTCTGCGGGAGGCACGGATCCGTCCAGCAGCGCGCCGCCCTGGGACAGGACGGCGTCGAAGAGCCGCTGGAGGACGGCCTTATAAAGGCCCTCCTTGCCGGCGAAGTAGTAGTAGATGAGGGCGGGATTGAGGCTGGCCCCGGCGCCGATCTGCTTGATGGTGGTTCGGTCGAAGCCTTTTCTCGCGAAAAGGGACTCCGCGACATCTAGGATCTTGTCCCGAGTGGCGGCAGGTTGTTCGGCCATGCCATAATTAATCGTTCAATTAACAATTCCGCAAGGCCCCTCTTTGCGGCTTTGCGTCTTTGCGCCTTTCCGCCCCCGCATCGAACTTGAACCAACGTCGTAACCCGTCTATGTTAAACGGCTTATGTTCGACGAGCTGTCCTCGAAACTCACCGGCGCGCTGCAGCGGCTCACCGGTCGCGGCGTGCTCTCGGAAGATGCCGTGCGCGAGGGGCTCCGGGAGATTCGCCGGATTCTTCTCGAGGCCGATGTCAGCTTCGATCTGACCCGCGAGTTCCTGGAGCGGGTCCAGGAGAAGGCCATCGGGCAGCAGGTGCTCAAGGCGGTGCGGCCGGGACAGCAGCTGGTCAAGATCGTCTATGACGAGCTGGTGACCCTGCTCGGCGAAAAGCAGGCGCCGATCGCCCACGCGACGGTGCCGCCGACCCTGATTCTGCTGGTGGGACTCCAGGGCTCGGGCAAGACCACCACGGCGGGCAAGCTGGCCAAGCGGCTCAAGCTGGAGCAGAAGGCCCCGTACCTGGTGGCGGCCGACGTGTACCGCCCCGCCGCGGCGGAGCAGCTCGCGACTCTGGGCAAGCAGGTGGACGTCGGGGTGCATCGGGAAGACGGGACCACCGATGTGGTGGCGCTGGTCAGGCGGGGGATCGCCGCGGCGGAGAAAGCCCGGGCCCGCACGGTGCTGGTGGACACTGCCGGCCGGCTCCAGATCGACGAGGAGATGATGGGGGAGCTGGCCCGGCTCAAGGCCGCGGTCAATCCTCACGAGATTCTCCTGGTGGCCGACGGCATGACCGGGCAGGACGCGGTGCGGATCGCCCAGGGCTTCCACCAGGCGCTCGGCATCACCGGGGTGATCCTCACCAAGATGGACGGCGATGCCCGCGGTGGCGCGGCGCTTTCCATCTACGGGGTGACTCGGGCCCCGATCAAGTACGTGGGCGTGGGGGAGAAGCTCGACGCGCTGGAGCCGTTCCATCCCGAGCGGATGGCGGGCCGGATCCTTCAGCAGGGCGACGTGCTCACCCTGGTGGAGAAGGCCCAGGAGGCGGTGGACGAGGACGAGGCCAAGCGGCTGGCCAGGAAGGCGGTCAGCAAGAAGGGGCTCGACCTCCAGGATTTTCTGGGCGCCATGAAGCAGATGCAGAAGCTCGGGCCGCTCAAGAACGTGCTGGGCATGCTGCCGGGGGTGAATCCCCAGATGCTCAAGGCGGCGAACGTCGACGACAAGAAGCTCAAGCACGTGGAAGCCATCGTGCTCTCGATGACCAAGGCGGAGCGGGCCGATCCCGAGGTGATGAACGGCTCCCGGCGGATGCGGGTGGCCAGGGGGTCGGGCCGCACGGTGCAGGAAGTGAATCAGCTGCTGTCGCAGTTCAAGCAGATGCAGAAGATGATGAAGGTCGCGGGCAAGCCGGGCGCGAAACTTCCTTTCGGTCCCCGGTTTCCCGGTTCCTAACCCGGGAAGAAAGACAGACTCATGAGCACGCGCATTCGCCTCCGCAAGATCGGCCGCAAGAAGCTGCCGCTGTATCGCATCGTGGTCGCCGACAAGGAGTCGCCCCGCGACGGGCGGTTCATCGAGATCCTGGGCACCTACGATCCCAAGCAGGAAGGCGCCCGGAAGGTGGTCCTGGACGTGGAGAAGGCGAAGAGCTGGCTGGCGAAGGGCGCTACCCCGACCGATACGGTCGAGGCGCTGCTCAAGTCGGCCGGCGTCATCACCGCCCAGGCCTGATGGCCGGGGAGGAGGCGCGCCACCTGGTGGTGGGGCGGCTCCGCAAGCCACATGGACTCAAGGGAGACTGTGCGGTCTTCCCGCTGACCGGCGACCCCGAGCTGGCCTTCGCGCCCGGGGCCACGGTCTGGCTCAAGGATCTGGCGGGTGAGGTGGTGGCGGGGCCGCTGGTGATCGCCCGAAGCCGGGCCTATCACCACCAGTGGCTGGTGGCCTTCGCCGATCATCTGGCGGTGGATGCGGTCAAGCCGTGGAGCGGGCTCTTCGTGGTGGCGGACCCGAGCGCCCTGCGGCCGCCCGGGGAGGGAGAGGTCTACCTCCACGAGCTGGCCGGGTTCGCGGTCCAGGACCGTTCGGGAAGCGCCCTCGGACTGGTGAGCGAGGTGACCGAGCTGCCGTCCGGGCTCATGCTGCTGGTGCAGGGTCCCAAGCGCGAGTTTCTGGTCCCGTTCCGCAAGGAGTTCGTGCTCGAGGTCGACCGGCCCTCGCGGACGCTGGTCGTGGAGCTGCCGGAGGGGATGACGGAGCTGTGAGGGGAAGTCATCGCGAGGCCGAAGGCCGAAGCGATCTCGTCGGGATTGCGTCGGCGGCTCTGCCGCCTCGCAATGACTGCGCGGGCTGAGATGCTGAAGATCAACGTGGTGACCCTCTTCCCCGAAGCGCTCGAGCCGATGCTGGGCACGAGCATCGTGGGGCGGGCGCGGGCGGCGGGTCTGGTGGAGTTCCGGCTGGTCCAGCTCCGGGACTTTGCCCACGACCGGCACCAGACCGTGGACGACTACGCCTTCGGGGGCGGCGCCGGAATGGTGCTCAAGCCGGAGCCGTTCTTCGAGGCGGTGGAGTCGCTGGGTCCCTCCCGGCGGGGGCCGGTGGTGCTGCTCTCGGCGCGGGGCGAGCGGTTCGACCACCGGCGGGCGGTGCGCTACTCGCTCGGGCCCGAGCTGACGCTGCTGGCGGGCCACTACAAGGACGTGGACCAGCGGGTGGTGGACGGGCTGGGCGCCGAAGAGGTCTCGATCGGAGACTTCGTGCTGAGCGGGGGGGAGCCGGCGGCCCTCTGCCTGATCGACGCGGTGGTGCGGTTGCTGCCCGGCGCGCTCGGGGACCACGAGTCGGCCAGCTCGGATTCGCACTACGACGGGCTGCTGAGCCCGCCCAGCTATACCAGGCCGCCGGTGTACCGGGGCCTCGAGGTGCCGGAGGTGCTGCGCTCGGGAAACCACGCCGAGATCGCGGCGTGGAAGCAGCGCATGGCGGAACGCATGACGGCGGAGCGCCGGCCAGATCTCTGGGCGGCGTGGCAATCAGACGAAGGAGACGACCATGGACCGCGTGGCAGCGATCGCCCGTGAGGGCTTGAAGAAGGACATCCCGGTGTTCGCGGCGGGGGATACGCTGCGGGTCATGGTGCGGGTCCGGGAAGGTGACAAGGAACGGCTCCAGGCCTTCGAAGGGGTCTGCGTGTCGCGCCGGGGCGGTGGGATCGACGAGACCTTCACCGTGCGGAAGCTCTCCGCCGGGGTCGGGGTCGAGCGGATCTTCCCGATGCACGCACCGACCATCAGCTCGATCGAGCTGGTGCGGCGAGGCAAGGTGCGGCGGGCCAAGCTCTACTATCTCCGTGCGCTCTCCGGTAAAGGGGCGCGCATCCGGGAGAAGAAGCAGCCGTAACCGGAGGACCTCGCCGTGCCGCGCCCTCCCAGCCTCGCGCGAGAGCGCCTCGCCTGGGCCGAGCGCCGGCTCCTGGTGGGGGTGGACGAAGCGGGCCGCGGTCCCCTGGCCGGGCCAGTGGTGGCCGCGGCCGTCGTATTTCCCCCCGAGACCCGCCGCATCAACGGGATCCGCGACAGCAAGATCCTCCCCCGGGAGGATCGGGAAATCCTGGCCCTCCGGATCCGCTCCCGCGCCATCCGGCTCGGCCTGGGCGCGGCATCCTGCCGGGAGATCGACCGGCTCAACATCCGGGTGGCGGGGGCGTTAGCGATGAGGCGGGCCGTTCAGGCGGCGTTCCGTGGGGAGGGAGCCAGGGAGCCGGGGAGCCAGGGAGCCAGGGAACCGCTGGCTCCCCGGCTCCCCGGCTCCCTGGATCCCTATGTGATCATCATCGACGGCCTCCCGCTTCCCGAAGTGGGCTTCGCGCACCAGGCGATCGTCGATGGCGACGCCCTCTGCTACAGCATCGCGGCGGCGAGTATCGTCGCCAAGACGGTGCGCGACCGGATCATGCGCTGCCTGGCCAGCCGGCATCCGGCCTATGGCTGGCAGACCAATGTGGGGTACGGCACTCCGGAGCACCTGGCGGGGCTTGCCAGCGTCGGCCCCACCCGGCACCACCGGATGACCTTTGCGCCGTGTGTGCAGACGGAGCTGTTTGCGGTGAGCAGTGAGCGGTGAGCAGTAAGCGGGAACTTCTCCGCAGGGCTGGTCCCGCTCACCGCTTACCGCTCACCGCTTACCTTACAGGGGACTCCGAGCCTCCTCGGAGCTCCGTGCAGGGGGCGTAGCTCAGCTGGTAGAGCAGCGGGCTTTTAACCCGTAGGTCGTGGGTTCGAGTCCCACCGCCCTCACTCGGGTGGCTGGACGGCTGGACGGCTGGCAACTGCTTTCAACCAGCCGTCCAGCCGTCCAGCCGTCCAGCAACCACCCTACGGCACCAGAAAGCAACGAAGCGTCCCCGTCCCCGCTTCCAGTCGCTCCAGCTCGATCCCCATGATTGCGCTCTTGGGGAAATCCATCCGGGGCAGCGCGCTGTCGCCGCTCAGCAGGAGTCCGGCCAGCCCGCTCATCCAGGGCTCGTGTCCTACCAGCGCGATGGTTTCCTCCGGACCGACTTCGCCGATCTCGGCCGCGATGCCGGGCACGTCGGGGGGCATGGCCAGCGTATCGGCCCGGATCCGCTGCTCCTTGGGCAACCCGGTCTCCCGAAGCAGAATCCGCGCGGTCTGCCAGGCCCGGGTCCAGGGACTGCTGTAGACCCGGTCGGGTGTCAGGCCCTTCTTGACCAGCAGACGGCTCATCTGCCGCTGCACGCGGCGGCCCTTGGGCACCAGCGGCCGCTCGGTATCATCCGGAAAGGCCTCGGCATCCTGCTCGGCGGCCTGGGCGTGTCGAACCAGCAATACCAGCATGTGAAATCCCTCTCACGAGATCCGTGGCATCCAATGGCTGTTCCTTCCCCGGCAAGTTAGTTTTTCCGCGGGCGCGGCGACAGCCGTCCTCCTTCCACCCTCCGGGAGCCTGCATGGCAACGATCTGGATCGACGGCGAGTGGCACACCCGCGAGACCGGCAAGGTCTCGGTCTTCGATCATGGACTCCTCTACGGGGACGGCGTCTTCGAGGGCATCCGGGTCTACGCCGGGAAGGTCTTCAAGCTCCAGGAGCATCTCGACCGGATCTACGAGTGCGCCCACGCGATCCTGCTGACGATTCCGATGCCCAAGGCCGAGTTCGGGCGGGTCATCGAGGAAGCGGTCCGGCGCGCCGGTATGGCCGAAGCGTACATCCGGCCGATCGTGACCCGGGGTCCCGGCGATCTGGGCATCGATCCCCGCAACTGCGGGCGCCCCACCATGATCGTGATCGTGGACGCGATCAACATCTGGTCTCCCGAGCGCTACGCTCAGGGTCTCTCGGTCATCACCGCCGGCACCCCGATTCCCCACCGCGAGTCGCTCTCGCCCCGGGTCAAGTCGCTCAACTATCTCTGCCATGCCATGGCCAAGATGGAAGCCAACTTTGCCGGGGCCGACGAGGCCCTGATGCTGGATTCCTCCGGCCACGTGGCCGAAGGCACCGGGCAGAACGTGTTCGTGGTCAAGAAGAACGTGCTGCGGACCCCGCCGCTCTCGGCGGGCATCCTGGCCGGGATCACCCGCGGGGTGGTGATGGAGCTGGCCCGGCAGGCCGGTCACACCGTGGTGGAGGACATGCTCAACCGCTTCGACGTCTACACCGCCGACGAGGCCTTCCTCACCGGTTCGGCCAGCGAGATCGCGCCGATCCGCTGCTACGACGGCCGGGACATCGGCAGCGGCCAGGCGGGCCCGGTCACCCGGGATCTGATGGCCCGGTTCACGGCCTACGCCCGGGCATCCTAGCCCTGGCCTCCTGAATGGCGGCGTGGGCCATCCGCGCCAGGTCCGCCTGGAGCGCGACTCCGCCGGTCTGCTCCGGGATGCCCCGGCTCAGGATCACCAGGGCATAGGGCCGCGCGTCGCCGGCGGGATACACCAGCGCCGCATCGTGCCAGGTGGCGGTGATCCACCCCGTCTTGTGGGCCACCCGGGTTCCCGGGGGCAGTCCCGCGGGAATGCCGTCGTTGTACTCCTGGGCCTCGAGGATCGCGAGCAGCTCCGCGGTGGTCCCGGACCGGAGCGCCCGGCCGCCGGCCAGGGCGAGGAGCAGGGTGCCGAGATCCCGCGCCGTGGTGGTGTTGTTGAGTCGCTGGGCGTACGCCTTGCCGTCCTCGACCCCGCGGAGCACCAGCATCGAGTCGGCGCCGAGCCGGCGGATCAGCGCAGTCACCCGGGTGGCATCGAGCTGCTCGATCAGCAGGTTGGTGGCGAGATTGCTGGAGCGCACGATCATCCGGTGGGCCAGCTGGCGGAGCGGAAGTCGCATCCCGATGAAGCCGTAGACGGTGGTGTCGCCGTCCCCGCTCCGGTCCAGCGAAAACGGCGATCCGTCCACGATGGAGGCGAAGCGGTTCTTCACCGGGACCGAGTCGGTCCAGCGCAGCTCCCCCGCGTCGATCCGGCGTCCCAGCTCCAGCAGCACCGGCAGCTTCATGGTGCTGGCGGCGTGGAACCGGAGGTCGGGATTCACGGCCACCAGAAACCCGGAGACCGGATCCGACAGGAAAACGGCCACTGTGGCACCGGAATCGCGTACGATCCGCTCCAGGATGACCGCGCGCAAAGAATCGGCGGGTCCCCGGCCGGTGGCCGCGGCGAGTATCAGCAGGAGTGAAGTCATGAGGGTGAAAGATACTGCGCGATGAGCGAACGGCTCCGCTTCGTCAACTTCAGGCTGGATCGGCTGCCCAGCGGGGAGTGTCGCGTGCAAGTGACACTGGCCTGGCCGGACGGTCCCAGCTTCGAGGGGGAAGCCCGGGGGCTCACCTCGCAGGCAGGTGAACTGCGTTGCGCGGCCCAGGCGTCGCTTCTTGCCCTTGCGCAAGCGGTCCGCGAACCGAACTTTGAACTGGTCGGAGTCAAGTCCATCCGGGCCTTCGACGCGACGGTCGTGATCGTATCGCTGGGCGTACCGGGCGCGTCCGACGGCCCCCGGATCGTGGGATCGTATCTCACCGAGGGCGATGCGCCGCGTGGCGCCGCGCTGGCCGTCCTCAACGCGACGAATCGCCTGCTGGCGGCGCGTCCCGAGCCGTCCGGAAAGTAGCCACCGCAACCTTAGGCTTGCTTTCTGCATCTGAGCAGGAGTGCAGCCCTGGCGCCTCTGAAATGCCGGCCAGGCTTGCGCTTCCACCCTGAACCGGGAATGTCATGCGGATCTGGGCCGGCTGCGCCATTGTGCTGTTCTCGGTTTCCTGCGCCACGGCGCGGCCGGAGGTCGTGCCTCCTCCGCAGCCGGCCGTCTCGCCCCCGCATCCTGCCGCATCCACGGCCGATTCGGCGGGCAAGTCTCAAAGTCCCGCAACCCCTTCTCCGTCCCGAACCGCCGTGGGCCTGGATTCGCTGGCGCGCGACTCGGCCTCCATCGCCGCGGCGGCGTCCCGGGATTCCGCCCTCGATGCCGCGATGCTGGACCGGATCGCGGCGGCCCAGCCACCCCTCACCACCGAGCTTCCGGCTCCGCCGCCTGAAGGCGAGTCCGCGACGCTGCGCTCGATGTTCGACATCGACGTGGCGAACTTCGAGGATCACGGGCGGGTGCGGTTCTGGATCAATTTCTTCAGCGGGCCCGCGAAGGAACGGATGGCCATCTGGCTCAAGCGCATGCCGCGCTACGAGCCGACCTTCCGCGCCCTGCTGGTGTCGCGCGGACTCCCCGGCGACCTGGCCTATCTGCCGCTGATCGAGTCGGGTTACTCCTCCACCGCGGTGAGCCGGTCCCGGGCGGTGGGGATGTGGCAGTTCATGCGGCCCACCGGGAAATTCTACGGTCTCACCATCGACAGCTGGGTGGACGAGCGCCGCGATGTGCCCAAGGCCACCGACGCCGCGGTGCGCTACCTGGCGGACCTCACCAAACGGTTCGGCTCCTCCTATCTCGCGGCGGCGGCGTACAACGGCGGACCGGGCCGGATCGGGCGCGGGCTCCGGCGCATGGGCACGGTCGAAGAGGCCGAAGAGGACGAGGCGGCGGTGGAGGATTCCCTGGCCGCGGATGACGGCGACATGGCCTTCTTCCAGCTGGCCAACACCCGCTACATCCACCAGGAAACCAAGGACTACGTTCCCAAGCTCATCGCCGCGGCGATGATCGCCAAGCAGCCGGAACGCTACGGGTTCCAGGTGCCGATGGGCGGACCGGTGGCGCTGGACTCACTGGTGCTGACCGAAGCCACCGGATTCGACGTGATCGCGCGAGCCTCCGGGATCGGGGTCGCCGAGCTGCGGGAGATCAATCCCTCGTATCTTCGCGACCTGACTCCGCCCAAGCGCACCTCGGTGGTGCGGCTGCCGGCGGGGCTCGGCGCTGCCACCCAGGCCGAGCTCGACGCCCTTCCGGCGTCGGAGCGGCTGGGCAGCTTCCCCCACCGGGCCCGGCCGGGCGAGACCCTGACCTCGCTGGGCAAGAAGTACGGGGTCGCGACGGCGGCGATGCGCAGCGCCAACCCGGAATACGTCAAGAAGGCGCCCGCCAGGGGTGCCGTGGTGCGCATCCCCGGCGCAGCCCGGCTCAAGGGCTGGGTCGCCGAGAACCGGCGGGTGAACACGGCCGAGCTGCTGACCGGGGGCACCAGCCACCGGGTGCGGCGGGGAGAAACGCTGAGCGGGATCGCGCGCCGCTACCGGGTCACCGTCTCCCAGCTGCGCGGCTGGAACGGTCTTCGGTCCAGCACCATCCGCGCCGGGCAGGTCCTTCGGCTCCGTCCCGGCACTTCCCGCAAGACGACCGTCCGGAGCACCGCGGCGGCCGGCTCGAAGGTCCATGTCGTGCGAGCGGGCGATACCCTTTCGAGTATCGCCCGCCGGTACCGCACCACCATTCAGGCGCTTCGGGACGTCAACAACCTGTCGGCGAGCCGCATCCTCGCCGGGCAGCGGCTCAAGATCCCTTCCTGACCCCTTTCAGCACCGACTGGGCGTAGCCGTTCGAGGGATCCTCTCCCCGGGAAATCAGCTCCACCACCCGTCCCGGCCCCCGGTTGTAAGCCAGCAGCGCCATCTGGAGATCCTGGTCGAACTGCGCCAGCATGTCCTTCAGAAACCGGAAACCGATCCGCAGGTTGGTGTCCCGGTCATGGAGATCGCGCTCGGTGAGTGAGGGATCGTAGCCCCGCGCCGTCTTGAGCCGAACCTGGGCATACCCGATGGCCCCCTTGTCGCTCCGGGCCCCCGCCTTGAAGCCGCTCTCCACCTTGATCAGCTGGAAGCCGAGCGAGGGATGGATCCCCTCGGCAAGGGCGATGTCGTAGATGGCGGCGGCGAGATCGGCGGGAACCTTGTAGAGGCCCGAGTACTTCGCCACCGTGGTGAGCCGCTCGATCCTCATCTCCGCCAGGGTGAGCTTCCCCCGGGTGTCTTCCAGCTCGGTGCGCAACGCCGCCACCTGTCGCGCCGCCGCGCTGCCCTCGGGCGCGTGGGGCGGGGCCGCGCTCAACCCGGTGAGCATGGCGGCCAGCGTACCCACCACCAGGGCGCCCCCGAAGATCCCGCCGAGCGCGGCGAGCCGGGTGCCGAGGCGCGATTGGTGACGCTCCCCCTGCGCGATCTGGTCCCATGGATGCTGCATGTAGTCTCCCTTCAATCGGAGCGGCCGCCGGCGGAATAGTCCCCGCTCCGGCCACCGCTCTTGTGAACGAGGCGCACGGCCTCGAGTGTCATGGCGCGATCGGCCGATTTCACCATGTCGTACACGGTGAGGCAGGCGATCGACACCGCGGTCAAAGCTTCCATTTCCACTCCGGTTCTCCCCTCGGTCGCGACGGTCGCGACCACCCGGACTCCGGGGAGCGCATCGTCCAGCGTCAGCGCGACGTCCACCCGGTCGAGCGCCAGGGGGTGGCAGAGCGGAATCAGCTCGGCGGTCCGCTTGGCGCCCTGGATCCCCGCCAGGCGCGCCACGGC
>DATFGC010000040.1:0-4084 GCA_035249765.1 Gemmatimonadales bacterium
CCGGTTTTCACTCAGGGCGACGAGTCCGAGGGCGCCATAGGAGGCGGCCAACTCAGAGGTCATTCGGAGCCTGGTCTTGATCGCGAGGCCCTCCTCGCCCAGCCCGCGCGCCTCGGTCACCTCGCCCAGTCGCCCGGCGACCAGGCCGAGCCAGGTCAAAGCGCGCGCTTCATTGGGCGCGTCCTGGGTGGCGCGGGTCTGCCGGAGGGCGACCGTCCAGATCGTTCTCGCCGAATCAAATCGCTCGGCGACATACAGGGATTCTCCCCGGCGCAGCAGCGAGTCGCTGGGCGACCGGAGAGTCAGGGGCTGGTCGCTCCGGCCACTGCACGCCCCGGCCACGGTCAGCCCGGCCAGGGTGACGGCGAGCCGTGCTGAGCTCACGGCGTGACCCGAAGCCGCCGGGCCCCGGTGGACGCGACGATCCCCTCGGTGGTGGCATCGACCCGCCACCAGTAGTTGTCCCCGGGCAGCAGCGTGACGGCTCTAGGAAGCGTGAGCGAGGTATCGGGGGTCTCACCGGTCCACAACAATTCCCCGTCGTCACTCAGCAGGAAGAAGCGATACACGTCGGCCCCCACGCTGTGCCAGATGAAGGCCGGCGGACCGGAGCTGACCCTCAGGCTCTCCGGAGGAAACAGCACATCGAGTCTCGCCAGGCTTTCGCCCGTCGCCGGTGCCCGAACCGGCGGCGTCGGAAGGGCCGAATCGGAGGGCCGCGGGGCGCGGAGCACCAGTAGAGCCAGACTGGCCGCGAGTGCGCCGCCGAGGGCGATCCCCGCCCAGAGGCGACGTCTGGACCGACTCACAACCGGCTGAGACTCGAGCGAGTGTGCCAATCTGGTGACCTCCGCCAGTTCCTCACGGCAGAGGGCGCAGGTGTCAAGATGGGCTTCGACTCGCGCCGACGCGGCAGGGTCGAGCGTCCGGTCGATGAGACCTGCCAGATCGCCCGGGGTGAGATGTGCCGGTTCGGTGGTCATGTCGGCAGATCCCCTTCAAATGGCCTCACGCCGGATTCCTTCCCTCTGAGAGTGAACGGATGCCGCCGTATCGGCTTGCGGCGGGTCACGTACCCGCCTCCTCGATTCCGCCGGACTTCAGGGCCCGCCGCAGCTCGGCCAGGATGCGATCGATCCGCCGGTACATCCCGAAGGGAGATGCGGCGCCCAGCATCCGGGCGATCTCCGGGACGGACCGATCGTCTTCGAATCGAAGCCGGAGCACCAGGCGATCCGATGCGGTGAGGCACCGGACCGCCCGGTGGAGGCCGTTGCGAAGCTCGCCTCTCAGCAGCGCGGAATCCGGCGCCTCATCAGCCGAGGCTTCGAGGAGGGCGAGCCCGAGCTCCTCACCCACCAGGTTTTCGAGCTGGCGGCGCTCATTCTTTCGCTCCAGGGAAGCCCGGGTGTCGCTCTGGGTCCGGCCGTAGCGCTGGCGATGATGGTCGAGGCAGAGCCGACGGACCACCACGATGAGCCAGGTGCTGAACCGGCCGGTGCCGTCGGCCTGGAAGGTCCGCAGCCGGTGGAAGTCATCCCGTTGAAGCGAGTCGAGCACGAACGCGTAGCGGTCCATGACGGCGTCGTGATCGCCGCTCAGGCTCCGGGCCACCTGGAGAATGAGATTGCTGTGGGATTCCAGAAACGCGGTCCAGGCCGCTTCGAGGGCCGGTGGATCTCGCGCGGACAGCAGCCCTTGCAGCACATCGGGCATGGGGAAGCTCATGTGCCGCCGGTCCTGCTCTGATGGTCGGGAAAACCCGCGCTCGGCGAGTCTTGGAAAGTGTACGGCTCGCCCTCCGGCAAGTCAACGCGAAAGCCGTCCTGCGCAAATTATGGCCACCGCGTCCGTGTATTCAGCAATCCCCCCTTCAGGGCTCCGCCATGGTCAGCTGGAGAGCAATGTGGATCGGACTGGTCTCAACCGCCGTCGCGCCGGCGTGCAACCCCGACCTCGTCGAACCCAGGAGGCCATCACCCGCTCCGTCCTTCACGGTTGGATCGGGATCCGGACCGCTCGGACCAATTACCGGAATCGCAGTGACCAACCTCGGAACCGCTGGATCGAACCTTACTACAAGGGCGCTGGCGATCAATAACGCCGGCCTGATCGCCGGCGAGGCCGTGTTCACACAGGGGGAGTTCCTGAGAGGCTTCGTCCTTTCGGCCGGCACGTTCACCAAGGTCGAGATCCCGGGCGACTACCACGGTTACGCCTCAGCCGTCAATGACAACGGCCAGGTGGCGGGGGTCGGGTTCAACACGACCTCGGGGACGGTTCCATTCCTGTGGACCTCGTCTATCGGCATCGAGCCTATGTCGGCGGGAATCAATACCACGGTGCGCGGCATGAACCAATCAGGAGTGGTCGTCGGGTCAAGGGACTTCCGTGCCCAGCGCTGGCCATCACCCACGATCCCGTCTGAGGCGCTGGGTGTCATAGGCGAACACGGGGAAGCCACCGCTATCAATCAGGCCGGAGACATCGTCGGTTACCGCTATCCTGTCGATCAGAACAGGAATCCGGTGGGTCCGCACCGCGCATTCCTCTGGCGGCCTGCAACGGGAATGGTGGATCTCGGCGTCCTTCCGGGCGACGCGTGCAGCTTCGCCACAGGGATGAATGACATGGGTCAGGTGGTGGGTGTTTCCGCCTCCCTCGAGCAAATCTGCGCCGGGGCCGCCATTCAGCAGATGATAGGCGTCGACTCCGGGGTTCACGGGTTCATCTGGACCGCCTCCGGAGGCATGCTGCCCCTGGGCAACGTGCCGAGCGGGGCCGGCAGTGTTCCCCGGGGTATCAACAACTCCGGCATCGTGGTCGGATACAGCAGCGCTCCGGTACAGCCCGGCTGTTTCATTCCGCGGGCCTTTGTCTGGACCCCGCTCGAGGGGATGCGTGACCTGGGTCCGCCGGTTTCCAGCACGTGCGCCGCCCCATTTCTCGCCCTGGCCTGGGCCACGGCCATCAACGACCAGAATCAAATCGTTGGAGCGGCCAACCTCGGCACCAACATTGAGCACGCGGCGATGTGGACCCTTCAGTTCGCCTCGGCCAATCAGCCCCCGGTAGCCAATCCCGGTGGCCGCTATTGGGGCATCCGCGGCCAGGCCATCGCCTTCGATGCCGGCGGTTCCACCGATCCCGAAGGCGAAGCAATGACCTTCGCGTGGGACTTTGGGGACGGCACCACCGGGTCCGGCGCCACACCTACCCACACCTATGGGGAACTGGGCGCCTATCAGGTGAGCCTGGCCGTCACCGACGCCAGCGGAGCAACCTCGGTCGCGACCACGACCGCCACGGCCGGTCTCCCGACACCGCTCGTTGTCGCCGGAGAAAAGTACAGTTGTGCCTTGCGGGCCAGCGGGACCGCACGGTGCTGGGGCTCCTCCCCGTACGGCGGCAGCAACGTGCCCTCCAACCTCACATTCACGCAGCTCAGCGCGGGGTTCTCAACCACCTGCGGCCTCAAAGCCGACGGCACCATCGGATGCTATGGAAGCGATGGCTCGGGGCAGACCAGCTTTCCAGCGGGTACGTTCGCGGATGCGGGGATCGGCAAGTATCACGGCTGCGCCCTCGACCTGACCGGCGAGCTCAGTTGCTGGGGACTCAACGCGTTCCATGCCAAGGACCTGGCCCCGGGCCAGTACAGCCAGGTGAGCGCCGGCTGGCTGAACACCTGCGCCCTGCGGCCCGATGGAACGATTGCCTGCGCCGGCATCAATTATCCGACCAATGGGGGGCCGATCACCCCCCCGGCCGGCGTCTACATCCAGGTCTCTACCGGGGAGCATCACGCCTGTGCGCTGCGGCCGGACCGGACCATGCTGTGCTGGGGTTACAACAACTATGGCGAGGTCGGCGGCACTCCGGTGGCGGCGGCGGTGACCTACTCGCCGGCCGGCACTTTCCGGGAAGTACGCGCCGGCATTATCCACACCTGCGCCGTGCGCAGCGACGGGACGGTGGCGTGCTGGGGCTACAATGTTGACGGCCGGTCTTCGCCGCCCTCCGGCACCTTCGCCAGCGTGGCGGCGAGTTCCGCCCACTCCTGCGGGGTGCGCACCGAGGGGAC
>DATFGC010000041.1:0-2051 GCA_035249765.1 Gemmatimonadales bacterium
ATGTAGAGGTGACAGAAGCCGCCGATCTTGCCCAGGCTGTAGGCCTCCCCGGCCTTCTCCTCGAACACCCGCATCAGCAGCATCTGGCGCAGGTAGCGCAGCTGCAGCTCGGCGGCCTCGGCGCCGCCGCTGGTGCGTTCCGGCCGGGTGGAAGTGGCCATCAGGCGATCTCCGGCGCCGGGGTGACCGGGCGCGCCGAGCGGGCCTGCTCCCAGGCGTGATAGGAGGAACGGGTGAGCGGGCTCGCCTGGACGTGCGCGAATCCCATGGCCCGTCCGATCCCGGCCAGCTCGTCGAATTCGGCCGGGGTGTAGAACCGGGCCACCGGGAGATGGCCATCCGAAGGGCGAAGGTATTGCCCCAGCGTGAGGATGTTCACATCGCTCCTCACCAGATCGCGCATCGCCACCAGCAGCTCATCCCACTCCTCGCCCAGACCCAGGATGATTCCCGATTTGGTGAGCCCGTCGGGCGCCATCCGGCGGGCCCGCCCGAGCAGCTCGAGCGCGCGGTCATAGCGGCCGCCCGGCCGGGCCTGCCGGTAGAGCCGCTCGACGGTTTCGAGATTGTGATTCAGGATCGCCGGCCGTGCCTCCATGACGATTGCCAGCGCGGCTTCCGATCCCTTGAAATCGGGAATCAGGACTTCGACCGTCGTGTCGGGGAGCCGCTTGCGGATCTCGTTGACGCAGCCGGCGAAGGCTTCGGCCCCGCCGTTGGGCAAATCATCCCGGTCCACCGAGGTGATCACCACGTGCTGGAGTCCCATCAGCTCCACCGCCTCTGCCAGCCGGACCGGCTCGGCGGGGTCGAACGCTTTCGGTGTGCCGTGCGCCACCGCGCAATAGGCGCAGTTCCGGGTGCAGACGTCGCCCAGGATCATGAACGTGGCGGCCTCATGCTCCCAGCACTCACCGATGTTGGGACAGCGCGCTTCTTCGCAGACGGTGTGCAGGTCGAGCTCCCGCATGAGGCTCTTGAGCCGCATGTAATTCGGGCCGCCCGGAGCCTTTACCTTGATCCAGGAAGGCTTTCGCGCCGGAGAGGAAGGGACCGCGAGGGGGCGGTTCGCTTCGAGAACGGGGAGCGAGCGATCGAGCCGGACCAGCGGTGCCGCCAAGACATCTCCCTCGTGGATGGAGCAGAGAAGAATACACCGGTTGGGAGGAAGGGTAAAGCATTGTGGGGGTTGGGGATTGGGAGTTCGGGATTGGGGAGGATGATCCCCAATCCCCGGCTCCCAACAGCCAATCCCTTACTGCGGCTCTCCGAGGAGCTTCTCGATAATCCTGCGATAGTCCTCCAGCTGCTTCGCGTGCTGCACGCCGGTGGCCGGACCCCGGAAGCCGGCATAGATCTCCCGGATTCGTCCGTCGCGACCCAGAAACAGGGTGGTCGGATACGCGGTGAATCCGCGGAGCTGGGGCAGACTCGCCGCGGTCTCTTCCACCACGCTGGCCCCCGCGTGCAGCAGGATCCAGGGAATCGCGAATTTGTCCCGGAAGCGACGGATCTGGGGATTGTCCTGGGCCGAGTCACCGGTGACCTCGTAGCCCAGGCCCAGGATTTCGAAGCCGCGGTTCCGGTAGGTGCGATACAGCTCCAGCAGGTCGGGAGTGGCCTCGTGGCAGGTGACGCACCAGCTCCCGAAGATGTCTACCAGGACCACCTTTCCCTTGAGCCGGGGATCGTCCTGGGAGACCAGGCGGCCCTCGAGGTCGCGAAAGGCGAAGCGGAAGGGATTGACCGTGTCGGCCGAGGTGAGCTCGGTCGGCGCGGTGAGATGGGGCGCGCCGGTCGAGCGCACCGCGACGAACCGGGTCTGAGTGCGGAGCCCGGCGTGAAAAACCCCCCGCAGGGTATCGCCGGTCAGGCGACCGGACAGGATGTACACCGACACGCCGTCGAACCGGGCGACCGAAAAGCTGTCCACCGTGCCGCCGCCCCAGAACATGCCGAGGTCGCCGGTGTTCGAGGTCACCGCGCCTTCGAGGCCATCGCTCCCCCCGGCGAGCTGAATCACCCGGGGGCTTCGCCGCTGATCGGTGATG
>DATFGC010000042.1:0-2930 GCA_035249765.1 Gemmatimonadales bacterium
CTCTTGAGCGCCTCGGTGACACCGGGACGGGAAGCCTGGAGCGCGGGGACCAGTCCCACCAGAACCGCGGCGAGCAGCGAAAGTCCCAGGGCGAACAGCGCGACCCGGCCATCCACCTGGACCGACGCGGGATCGAAGAAGAAGCTGGTCCCGTTGCCGCCGGCGACCTGCCCGGGTCCCAGCAGCAGGAGCAGGCGGACTCCGCCCGTTGCGAGCGCGAGCGCCACTACCCAGCCGGCCAGCGAAAGCACCAGCGCCTCGGTGAGCACCTGGCGAACCAGGCGGCCGCGCGCCGCACCCAGCGCGAGCCGGACGGCGATCTCTCGGCGCCGCGCCACCGCCCGCACCAGCAGCAGGCTGGTGAGGTTGACGCAGGCGATCAACAGCACCAGCCCCACCGCGCCGGCCAGCAACAGCACCGAGCGCCGAAAGCCGGGGTCTACCCGGGAGTCGGCCAGCGGCCGGGCCACGGCGCTCCATGCTCCACTCTGCCCCGGCATCCGGAACTGCCGGTCCACCACTGCGCCGGCCTGCGCCGCATCCGCCGCGGCTGAAGTGAGCGTCACCCCGGGCTTCAATTTGCCCACGGCCAGAAACCAGTGGTTTCCGGCCTCTGCCAGGATCCCGGAATACTCGAACAGCGACGCCAGCGAAATCGGCACCCAGGCATCGGCATTCCCGCTCAGCCCTCGGAATCCGGCCGGCGCCACTCCGATCACGCTCAGGGCCCGGCCGTCGAGCCGCACGTCCTTCCCGACGATTGCGGCGTCGCCCCCGAAGCGGCGCTGCCAGAGTGCATGGCTGAGGACCACCACCAGCGGCTCGCCGGGACGGGCGTCCTCACCAGGCTGGAGCAGCCGTCCCAGCGCGGGCGAAAGTCCCAGAATCCGGAAGTAGGCGCCGCTGACCAGCTCGGCCTCCAGCCGCTCCGGTCCGTCGGGCGCAATCAGGTTGAGGTTGGAGGTGCCGTAGCCGGCAATGTCGGAGTAGGAGCCGGCGATCCTGCGGAACACGTCGAACTTGGGCCAGGACCAGGGAAAGAGGTCGGGCTCGGGGTTGTTCCCTTCCCGGGCCTGAATATGGGCCGTGACGATCCGGTCCGATTCGGGATAGGGCAGCGGGCGGAGCAGCGCGGCATCCAGCACGCCGAAGATGGCGGCGTTGGCGCCCAGGCCGAGTCCGAGGGTCAGGATGGCGACCAGGGCGAAACCGGGAGCCCGGCGCAGGCTCCGGAAGGCGTGGCGAACGTCTCGCAGCAGGTCCTCGAGGCGGCGGAAGCGCATGAAGGCTCGCGTGGCAGGTTATGGCTTTGATGCAGAAACGCGCCCAACCGTTGCGCGGGCAGCCTTCAGCCTTCAGCCATCAGCGACTGAAGGCTGATGGCTGATGGCTCTAGACTGCTTCAACGACAACAGCAGTGCCATAGCACAGAACCTCAGTCACCCCGTTCATCACCTCGTTCGCGTCATACCGGATGCCGGTGACCGCATTGGCCCCGGTCTGCTCGGCGTGCTGGAGCATCAGCTCGAAGGCCTCCTGGCGGGCCCGCTCGCACAGGGCGACGAAGTTGGCGATCCGGCCGCCCACGATGGTCTGGAGGCTCGCCCCGATGAAGCCGAACACCGACCGGGAGCGCACGGTGACACCCATCACCACGCCCAGGGTCTGGACCACCGAGTAACCCTCGAGCACGAATGTGGTGGTGGTCATGTGGTGGAGGATCTTGGGGGCGGAGTGGGTTGCTGGGAGGGACATTTGAACTCGGAGTTGGGAGTTGGGGGTTGGGGAACAGCCTCACTCCCAAATATGGAGCCCGCGAGCCTCGCCCGCTGCACGCCCACCAATCCCCACCTCCCAACTCCCAACCCCACTCTCCTTAATCCGATCTCAACGCCACCACCGGATCCACCCGGGTGGCCCGCCGGGCCGGGAGGAGCACCGCCGCCAGCGAGGCCACCAGCAGCGTCGCAATCACTCCCGCCAGCACCAGCGGATCCCGGGAGGAGGTCTGATAGAGCAGTGGCTCCAGCAGCCGTCCCAGCAGGAGTGCAATGGCGACGCCTCCCGCGATGCCGACCAGGACCAGACCGAGGCCGTCGCGCACTACCGCACGCACGATCTGGCGCGACGACGCGCCCAGCGCGCTCCGGATCCCGAACTCCCGGGTCCGCTGCACCACCGCGTAGGACATCACGCTGTAAAGGCCGATTGCGGCCACCAGCAGCGCCAGCACCCCGAACACGCCGAACATGGACGCCCCGAGCCGCCAGGGCTGGATCTCGGAAGCCATCTGGGACTGAAAAGTCCGCACCTGGGGCAAGGGAAGATTGCTCCCCAGGCTCAGGAAGGCGCGCCGGACCTCGGGGATCTGACCGGCCGGATCGCGGCGGGTCTTGAGGAAAAGCATCCGGCTCTGGCTCAAGCCCGGCCGCTGGGCCTGGTCCAGCGGGATGTAGTACATCGCGGCGGTCCGCTCCTGGATGGCGTTGACCCGCGCATTGGCAACCACTCCGACGATCTCGGCACAGGGGAGGCTGTCGGCGCCGATCCGCACGCACTGGCCGAGCGGGTTGCCGCCGGGCCAGAAGAATTCTCCCATCCGCTGATTGATCACCATGACCGGCTGGGATCCGGCCCGGTCCTCTGGGGTGAACAGCCGGCCGGCCACCGCCCGCATGCCGAGGGTGGCGAAATAGTCGGTGGTCACCCCGTTGTAGTAGGGGCCGCCGGTGGGAAGCCGGGGCGTGGAATCGCGATCGGTGAGCCTGAGCCGGGTGCTGTGCATGGTCCAGAAGGGACTGTTGATTGCCAGGGCGGCGCGCTCCACCCCGGGCAGCCCGCGCATCCGCTCCAGGGCCTGCCGATAGAAGCCGTGCTGAGCAGGACGGGGATAGCCCGCCAGGTCGAGATCCACCTCGGCGACCAGCACT
>DATFGC010000043.1:0-3332 GCA_035249765.1 Gemmatimonadales bacterium
CTCGGAGCGCCAGGAGAATCCCCCCAGCGCGTAGGGGGTGACATACACCGGTCGCCGGCTCCGCACCCCTTCCAGCACCACCGGCTGGGCCCGGGACACCTTGGCAAAGCCGAGGTCCCAGTTGGGCGGGATGGCCGGGAAGAGCTGGCGCTCGTTCTTCCGGGCGATCACCCGGTAGGCGATGAGCCCCATGGTCACGGTGCCGTTCACGTCCTGGAATCCCAGGCTCGAGAACGGAATCCGCATCTCGGCGAACCACCCGGAGTCGGTCTGGGTCGTGGCGACGTCCCAGACGGTGTTCCAGTTGTCGTTCATCGGATCGCCGTTGCTGAACTCGCCGTCATTCGATAGTGCCCGGTCGATCCGGTTGCCGGCGGGATTGACCGTGAACCACGACGCCGACTGGCGATCGTTGTAGGTATCCAGCACCAGGGCGACGAGGTCGTCGCCGGAATAGCGGTCCCGGTAGAGGGTATTGGCGCGCACCTTCCGCGGCTCCGAGTCGTACAGCCTCGCGCCCAGGTAGATGTAGCGGTCGTCGTAGGCCACCATGATTTCCGTGCGCTCGGTGAGGGGCGCCCGGAACGTCGGGGTGTACATCACCAGGGGCAGCGCGGGGACCCCGGCCCACGCCGGCTCCTCAAGACGGCCATCCAGCTCGACCGGGCCGGTGAGCCGGGTCAGGCGCATGGGCTCGGCTCCGGCCTGGCCGGCGGCCGGCCTGGGCAGGGCCAGGAGAGTCAGCAATAGCAGATGTTTGGGGAGCACGACTGCAAGATAGCTGTTGTCACCCCGACCCTGAGCAACGCGAAGGGGAGGGGGCGGAGCCATGCGTTACACTCCGCCCCCTCGCTACGCTCGGGGTGACACCCGTTGTTCGTGCCCTACTTCATTGCCGCCGGGGCCGGGCCTCCCTGGGACGGGCCCGCTGATAATCCGAATTGTTGGGCCGCCGCCGGGAATCGAAACGCCGATCGGCCCGGTCCCAGTCTCGGTCCCGGGGCGGCAGGAAGTACCCGCTGCGATTCCGGTACACCTGGACCGGCCGCGAGCCGCGCAAGCGGGTGGGGTAGTAGCGGCCGCCGTACTCGTAGATCACCACCGGACTCCACCGGCGGTAGTTGTACCGCCAGTCACCGTAGTAGTAGGGGTCGTAGGCGTAGAGATCGACATAGCGGCGGTCGTAGTACCGCGGCCCATATTCCACCCTGGCATAGCTGGGCACGCATCCCGACAACAGCACCAGGCCGCCCAGCAATCGGAGAATTTTCCTGGAAGCATTCATGATTTCCTCCCTCACCATCTGATCGATTATCGGAAGGGCATATGCACCCCGATGGAGAGATTGCGACATTCATGCCGAGGGGGGCGAAACGCGTATCTCATTGCGGGGCTTTACGAAGCCATTGTCGAGGGCAAGCCCGATGTCTTGGTCGAAGGACACGGTGACCTCGTCTCCGGGCCGTGTGACCGGGATCACGGCAGCCCGCTTCGCTAGGCGATAGATTTGATCGAACCCCCGTCCCCGGAGAGATCTCATGTCCCGTATGGTGATCGGCTGCTTGACTGGTCTCCTGCTGCTCGGCGCGGCCGGCGTCGATGACGCCGGGGCCCAGCGCCCGCGCAAGAGGGTCGTCGTCCGCCGAGGCCCCGTTCACCGTACCACCATTGTGGTGCGGCCCGGGCACCCCATTCGCCGGGTCCTGCCGTCCGCCGTGGTGGTCCGGCCCGCGCGCACCACGGTCGTGGTACGCCGGCCGCTGGTGTGGCTCCCCGCCGTGGCCTGGACCGCGGCGGTCGTGACGCTTCCAGCCCGGGATCGCCTGGTCTGGGAAGACAGTGAGACGATCGAGCAGGACGAGGAGTGGGTGGATTCCAACTTCGGGGTCGATCGGCGGGGAGAGGCGCTGCTCCTCGAGGTGGACGGCAAGGCCAGGCTCAACTTTGCCGAAGTGACCTTCGAGAACGGCGACGTGCAGGTGGTGGATTTCGACGAGAAGACCCACGACAAGGGACTCTACCAGCTGCTCGACTTCAAGGACGGCCGCCGGGTCATGACCGTGAGGTTGCTCGGCCGGTCGGAGACCCCGGAGACCACCTTCCGCGTCTATCTCCGGACCTAGCGAGTCACCCCGACCCTGAGCAACGCGAAGGGGAGGGGGCGAAGCCTGACGCATGACTCCGCCCCCTCGCTCTTCAGGCTTTGGGTGACACTCAATGGAACAGCCTGGTTGCGGGCAGCTCGATCTTCTTCCCGCCCTCGGCCTGCATGGACACTTTCAGCGCATTGTCGCCGCCGCTGTCGAAATACACCACCCGGATCGTGTGGAGTCCTCGCCGCAACGCGGCCCTGCCCTCCCGCTCCACGGGCCCGTGGTTTCCGTCGTTGTTCACCACCTCGACGCCGTCAACAAACAGCCGGCTGCCATCGTCCGACTCGGTGAAGAAACGATAGAGCCCGTCCCGGTCTACCCTGAGATAGCCCGTGAAACGCAAGGCGAACTTGTCCTTCCGCAGTTTCCTGGCCAGCGAAACGGCTTCCACGACCCCGGTAGCCTTCGGCGTTCCTGCTTCGAATCCCAGGTCGATCGTGCCCTCGGGCTCGTAGTACGCATAGCTGAGCCCGGGCGCGACGGAACCGGCACGAACCGCAGGTTGCCAGTGGTAGCGCACGGCCGGCTGGGTGTTGACGGCGCTGGGCACCCGCTCGCCCTGCCACGCCTTTGCCCGCACCGAGGCGCTGGTATCCAGCATGAACGGCCCGGCATACTGGCGGCTGGCCGGACCGGGATCGGACCCGTCGGTGGTGTAGCGGATGGCGTCCGCTCGCAGGGCCGCGAGCGACACCTGGGGCCGCAGCTCCCCCGCGAGGTAGCTGACCCGGATGGACGGCCTGGCTGCGAAGGCGCCGAAGCCACGGAGGCGGATGACATAGGCATAGGGGGCGTCGATCCGGCCGGGATCGTAGGGCGGCAACTCCACTTCCACGTCATTGCCCTGCTGCCGCCACTGCAGGCGCTCTCCGGTGGCGAGAAAGGTCAACGGCGTATTCTCCGGAAGGCGGATGTCCCGGAGCAATACCACGCGGCTTGACGGGTACTTCGGAACGATGGCATAGAGATCGTTGCGTTCCGCGTTGTAGGTGTAGAACACTTCCTTCACGGCATACCCCGAATCGGGAGCCACCGTGAGCTTCAGCAGCAGATCACCGCTGCCGCTGGTGGGCTTGTAGTCCCTTCGCCCCTCGCTCCATTGCGATGCGGCCTTCCATCGCGACGCGCCGTAGATCGCCTCCCCATTCACGCGCAGCCAGGCGCCGATCTGCAGCAGAC
>DATFGC010000044.1:0-3439 GCA_035249765.1 Gemmatimonadales bacterium
GGGCGCGACCAGGGTAGCCAGCGAGTCGAGCAGGCTCGCGATCTCGGATGCCGAGAGTACCACCGAATCGGCCCGCGAGCCGAGCAGGTCGTTGATCCGCTCCGCGGCGGGCGCCGCCTGGCCCCGCACCGCGCTGCCCTGGACGGTGGCCGGCGCGTCATCGGCGGTCCATTGGTGCACCTTGCGGCGGATCTCGTCGCGGTAGGACCAGGCCAGCCAGCCGAGCGCGACCAGCAGGATCAGGCCGAGGATCCGGAACGGCAACGCGAGACATCCCCTCATGGCGCGAGCCGGATCTCGAGCCGGGGGCCATAGATCGGCCCCGTGGGCGTCAGGGTGCTCTCAAACAGCACGACCCGGTCCGCCGTGAAGGCCGGCCCGTTGGGCAGGCCCTCAAGGAGATCCATCGCGCCGGGGGGCAACCGGTGGCCTTCGCGCACCCGTCCCAGGGTGAGGTGGGGGCGAAAGGGCCGTCCCTCGGGACCAAAGCCGATCTCGTCTCCCCCCCGCTCCAGCCGGTCCTGGAGCAGCTCCAGATCGGGGCCCGCTTCCACCTCGAGCCGCAGCACCCGGGGACGCTGCCGGGAGGGAAAGGCCCCGCCGCCAAGCAGCGTCATCGGCATCGGCTTGAGCCCCCGGGTGGCCTGCTGCACCAGCTCGGCGATCGGGTCGGCCCGGTCCGAGGTCACCTCACCGAAAAACTTGAGGGTCAGGTGCAGCGCGTCGTCGCGCACCCAGCGCACCGGCCATTCCTTCTGCTGGAGCTCGCGGAGCAGGTCGCCGGCGTGCTCCATCGCCGGCGACGGAATCGGCACTCCGATGAACAGCCTCATCCGGCCAGCACGAGCAGGCTGCCGCGGCGGTAGCCCCGGGCGTCGCGCTCCACCGCGTCGAAGCCCAGGCTCGAGAGCCGGGAGACGATGTCGGCCCAGTGCCGGTCCACCAGCTCGAATTCCCCGGGAGCGACTTCGACCCGCGCCCTGGAGCCGAGATGGCGGACCCGCAGATCGCCGGCCACCCCGAGGCCCCGCAGGAATGCTTCGGCGCGCTCCACCTGACGGAGCCGCTCCGGGGTGATGGCGAGACCGTACTGCACCCGGCTGGAAAGGCAGGGCGATGCCGGCGCGTCCCAGAGCGGAATCCCGAGGCTCCGGGCCATTTCGCGAATCGCGGGTTTGCCGAATCCCAGCTCCGCCAGCGGAGAGCGGACACCGCGGGTGAGCCCCGCCGCGCGGCCGGGCCGGTGCTCGGCGAGATCGTCGGCATGGGTGCCGTCGATGACCCAACCGAAGGAAAGCTCCACGGCGAGCCCGGTAAGCCGGTTCCAGAGCTCGGCCTTGCAGTAGTAGCAGCGGTTGACCGGATTCTCGAGGTACCTCGGGTCTTCGAGCTCCCGGGTGTCGAGCTCGCGAACCGGGATGTCGAATTGCGCCGCCAGGTCCAGAGCCGTGCGGTACTGCACCTCAGGGTACGAGGCGCTCCGGCCGATCACCGCGAGAAAATCTCCCCGGGGCAGCGAGCGGGTGGCGGCCACCGCGAGCAGCGCGGAATCCACCCCGCCCGAGTATCCCAGCAGCACGCGGCCAAGGCTCTGGAGATGGTCGCTCAGGCGGGAGAGATCGTGCATGCCCAAACGTAACGCCGTCGCGGGGCAACGGTAGCGGATTTAGCTTGCGGGATGGCCGACGATCCCTGGATGTTAGCGGGACCCAATCTTCGGATTCCCCGGGCGGAAGTGAGTTTCCGCGCCACCCGAGCGGGAGGACCAGGCGGCCAGCACGTCAACACCTCCTCGACCCGGGTCGAGCTCTGGTGGAATCTTGAGGAGAGCGCCGCGCCCAGCGAGGCCCAGCGCACCATTTTGCGCGAGCGGCTGGCCCGCCGGCTCCACGGCGAGGGATGGCTCCGGCTGGTCGAAGCGGGAAGCCGGAGCCAGCTGCGCAACCGCGAGGCGGTGGAGAAGCGGTTCCTCGCGCTGCTCGAGGCGGCGCTCAAGCCGCGCAAGGTGCGGAAGCCGACCCGGGTGCCCCGGAGCGAGAAGGCCCGGCGGCTCGAGGGAAAGCGGCTTCGCTCCGGCATCAAGCGGCTGCGGGGCAAGGTGGCGGGCGATGAGTAGATGGATCGAGGATGCCGGCGAACGGCTCAGCCTGTACCACGCGGCGACCTGGCTTTTCATCGCGATGACCGCCTTCGGGATCATGGTGGCCTACTGGCTGATGGCCAAGGACCGGATCGGGATTCTCGGCGCGGCCGGCGTGCTGCTGCTGGCCTGGATGCTCGCGGCCGGCCTCACGGTGGCGGTCTGGATCCTGAGCGGCGCCGCGAGCCGGACTCTGGTGCAGACGATGACCGGCGCGGGGAACCTGCCCCCTGCCCCGAGCTTTTCATTTCAGGAGTCGCTGGTCATCCGCGGGAAGTTCGACGAGGCAGCCGAAGCCTATCGCGCCCACCTGGCGCAGGCCCCCGGTGACTTCCACGCCCGCCTGGCTCTGGCCGCCCTTTGGCGCGATCACCTGAAGGATCCAGCCGTGGCGGAGAAGCTCTATCTGGAGGCGCGGAGCCTGCGGCCGCCTCCGGGCTTCGACTTCGCCATCGCCAATGCATTAATAGACCTCTACCATCGCACCGGACAGCGGGGCCGGGAGCTGGCCGAGCTGGCCCGCTTTGCCGAGCGGTTCAGGGACACTCCCGACGGAGTCCGGGCCCGGCAGGCCATCGCGCGGATCAAGGCGTCGGAGCAGTGAAGGGCTGGCGCTACTTCGGAACCCGCGAAGTGGGGGAGGCCAGGGCCTGGGCGGCAGCGGGCGGGATCGCGGTGCACGAGAACATCTGGCAGTCGCGCGGCCGGCGCACCTGTCATCTGCTGGCGCGGGACGAGCAGGCCTTGCTCGAAGCGGCCCGCTCGGTCGGCTGCGACGATCGCTGGATCCAGCGGACCAGCACCCTGCATTTTGATCTGGTGGAGATCTACTTGCAACGAGCGCTGGTGAAGTGCGGTGAGCGGTGAGCGGCGAGCGGTGAGCGGTGAGCGGGGTAGTCATTGCGAGGCGGCGCAGCCGCCGAAGCAATCTCGGCGCGCCCAGCGGGATTGCTTCGGGCCTTCGGCCCTCGCAATGACTCTGAGGGCCTTCGGCCCTCGCAATGACCGTGAGCCTACCGCCTCCCCACCGGGACCACCAGCTTTTCCGCGGTGTGACTCTCCGAAAACTTGGCCACCTTGGTCGCCACCAGCCCCGCCTCCCGTCCGGCCGCGAAGATCGTGGTGTCCTTGACCCCTTCCTTCCCCTTGGGGTGAATCACCCAGATCGCCCCATTGGGCCGGAGCGACCCAACCGCCGGAGCGATCCGCGATACCTCCGGATCCCGCTCGACCCCCAGCAGTATCAGATCGGAGTCCTTCTTGATTCGCCCCCACGAGACCGTCGCCCCCGCCGCGGTC
>DATFGC010000045.1:0-4016 GCA_035249765.1 Gemmatimonadales bacterium
TCCCGCTCACCGCTTACTGGACGTAGGCCTTGACCCACTCCTCCAGCTGCACCAGGTCGAGCCGGGTGTCTTTGCAGGGTCCGCTGGGCAGGGTGAGGGTGAGGCCGAGGACCGGGACCTTTCCGGCCACGTCGTGCAATCCGCTCACCATGTCCCGCTCGCAGGCTACCGCCACCACTGCGCGGGGGCGGCGCTCCTTGATCACCCGCCGGGCCAGCTGACCCCGGGTCGCCACGAACACCGGAATCTGATAGCGCCCCGCCACCGCGAGCACACCCTCCAGGATGTCCTTGGCCAGGCAGCGGGGAATCAGCAGAAGCAGCTCGCCACCGGTCACCTTGCGCTTCCGGTCCAGCGCCAGCGCATCGTACACCTTGACCGAGGCGTTCTCGACCCAGTCGCGCCGCCCGAACCGGTTGGCCAGGATGGAGGTGCCCCGCATCAATCGCAGAAACGGCCCCCGCTCGGCCAGCTTTTCCGGGAGGAGGTTGGCCCGGAACGCGAAGGAGAGGGCGATGAGGGCCCACCAGACCAGCACGGCACCTGAGACGATGACCAGGCTCCAGGTCAGCACCCCCGGGACGGCTGGATGGATGGAAGCGAGTCTCGGGGCCAGCACGAAGAGCAGAATCGCCGCGACCAGAGTGACCGCAACGATCCAGCCCAGCGACCAGCCGAAGAAAATCCGGGGCGGAGCGTCGAAGTTCCCGGCGTTGGGCAGCGGCTGACCGTCCCACTCGTCCCATTCGTGGCCCAGCCTGCGGTCCACGTCCAGGTGGATGAGTTCGGGGCGGTTCGACACGGTGGCCATGGCTATATAATACCCCAATGCAGGCCCAGCCGTCCCGTCCGCCCTTTCCCCCGATCAGCGGCATCTGCCGAACCGACTCTCCGGCCCGGGCGGCCTACGCCGAAGGCGCCGGGATCTTCCGGATCGTTCCGGAGGGCGTCGTGGTCCCCTCCACCACCAGCGCACTCTCGACCCTGGTGGCCTGGGCCGCGGCGAACCGGGTTCCCCTGGTTCCCCGAGGCGCCGGGAGCGGCATGACCGGAGGAAACATCGGCGCCGGGGTCGTGGTGGACCTGGGACTTCTCGACGGCGCGCCGCTCACGATCCATGCCGGTGCACGCCGGGCGATCGCCGGAACGGCGGTGAGGCTCCGGGCGCTCGACGAGGATGCCCGGCGCAAGGGTCTCCGCCTCCCGCCCGACCCCTCCAGCGCACGCTTCGCCACCGTGGGCGGGATGGTCTCCACCAACGCCTCGGGTCCCCGGTCGGTCGCCTCCGGCAGCATTCGGAGATGGGTGGATGGGATCGAAATGATCACTCCCGATGGGCTCCCCCTTCTGCTGCGCCGCGGGGAGACGCCGCTCGCCACCCCGACAGTCGAGCGGTTTCGGCTGGATGCCGAGCCCGCCCTGCGCGCCGCGGAGGGCCTGATCCGCGACCGGTTCCCCCGCACCCTCAAGAACTCGTCCGGGTATGCCCTGGACCGGTGGCTCGACTCCGGAGATCTCCTTGACCTGGTGGTGGGAGCCGAGGGCACCCTGGGGTTCGTCACCCGGACCGAGTGGCGTCTCGAGCCGGTGCCCCGGGAGTACGGCGGCGTGCGGGCCGCGCTGGGTGACATCGGCACGCTGGGGGAGATCGTGGCCGAGCTGCGGGAACTGTCGCCCTCCGCGCTCGAGTATCTCGATGCCAGCTTCCTC
Organism: Gemmatimonadales bacterium; assembly: GCA_035249765.1. Lineage (GTDB taxonomy): Bacteria > Gemmatimonadota > Gemmatimonadetes > Gemmatimonadales > GWC2-71-9 > JABFSM01. The sequence goes on from DATFGC010000045.1 coordinate 1,711, forward strand.
TCCTTTGCCGAGGTGGGCGAGGGCGGCGTGGACGGGCTGCTCATGGTGGAGCTCGAGGGCGACGACAAGGGCGAGGTGGCATCGCGCACCGGGGAGGCGGGCCGGATCCTGGCTCGTCACTCCCAACAGATCCGTACCGCCGCCGACCGCCAGTCTCTGGAGGCACTCTGGTCCATTCGTCATGCGGCGAGCCCGATGCTGGCCCGGCTGGGAGAAAGCCGCCGTTCCCTCCAGGTGATTGAGGACGGCTGCGTGCCGCTGGCCGCGATCCCGGGGTACATCGCCGTGGTGCGCCGGGCTGCCGAGCGGCAGCGGCTCCAGGTCGTGATCTTCGGGCACGCAGGCGAGGGCAATCTGCACGCGAACCTTCTCCCTGACCTGGCGGAGCCGGACTGGCGGGACCGGGTGGCCGCGGTGTTCGAGGAAGTGACCGGAGCGCTGATCGCGCTGGGCGGCACGCCCAGCGGGGAGCATGGCGACGGGAGGCTCCGGGCCCATCTCCTGGAGCGGGTATATGGTCCGGAGATCGTGGAGCTGTTCCGGCTGGTGAAGGACGCCTTCGACCCCACGGGTATCATGAATCCTGGGATCAAGCTGCCGGCGCCGGATCACCGGCCGTTGGCGGACCTCAAGATGGGAGATGGCGCCGCGCCGCTTCCCCCCCGGATCGAGGCGGGACTCCGCGAAATCGAGCGCAGCGCCGGCTATTCCCTGAGTAGATTGAAGCTGACGGCGGAGTACTAGAGTTTTGCGGGATCGCCACGCGGCCTTCGGCCGCTCGCGATGACTGGTCGCCGCCTGCGGCCGCTCACGATGACTGATGGCGGCGCACTTCCCGTTGACCGTTCACCGTTGACCGTTGACCGTTATGCGACAATACCTCGAGCTCATGCGCCATATCGTCGAGCACGGCCGCCCCAAGAGCGACCGGACCGGCACCGGCACGCTCAGCATCTTCGGCTGGCAGATGCGCTTCGACCTCGAGCAAGGCTTTCCGCTGGTCACCACCAAGAAGGTCCACCTCAAGTCCATCATCCACGAGCTGCTCTGGTTTCTTCGCGGGGAGACCAACACCCGATCGCTCAAGGAGGTGGGAGTTTCAATCTGGGACGACTGGGCGAATCAAGAGGGTGATCTCGGACCTATATATGGATACCAATGGCGGTCATGGCCCGCGCCGGACGGCCGGCAGATCGACCAGATCGGGGAGGTGATCCGGCAGATCCGGAGCAATCCGGATTCCCGTCGCCTGATCGTCAACGCCTGGAATGTGGCCGATCTCTCCCGGATGGCGCTGGCGCCCTGCCACACCATGTTCCAGTTCTATGTGGCGGAGGGAACCCTCTCCTGTCAGCTCTATCAGCGGAGCGGCGACGTGTTCCTCGGCGTCCCGTTCAACATCGCGAGCTACGCCCTGCTCACCATGATGGTGGCCCAGGTGACCGGACTCCGGCCCGGCGAGTTCGTGCACACCTTCGGCGACGCCCATCTCTACCTGAACCACATGGAGCAGGTGCGGGAACAGCTGTCCCGGGAGCCACGTCCGCTGCCCCGGCTCCAGCTCAACCCCGCGGTGGCTTCGATCGACGGCTTCCGGTATGAAGACTTCTCGCTTACCGCCTATGACCCCCATCCCGCCATCCGGGCGCCGGTGGCGGTGTGATCGTTTCGCTGGTGGCCGCCATGGCGGAGAACCGGGTCATCGGCCACAGCGGCGGGCTTCCCTGGCACCTCCCCAAGGACCTGCAGTTCTTCAAGAAGCTCACCGTGGACCACACCGTGATCATGGGCCGGAAGACCTTCGACGAGGTCAAGCGGCCGCTGGCCAATCGCCGCAACGTGGTCATCACCCGCAATCCGGCGTTCCGGCCCCACGGGGTGACCGTGGTGCCGTCGCTGGAGGAGGCCTTGGCGCTGGGCGCCACCGAGGACGAGGTCTTCGTGATCGGGGGTGGAGAGATCTACCGGCTGGCCCTCCCCCGGGCCGACCGCATCTACCTCACGGTGGTACATGCGGTGGTCGAAGGGGACACCTATTTCCCGGAGTTCGAGGGGGTCGCCTGGGTTCTGGAGCACGAAGAGCGCCACGAGGCCGATGCCAAGCACCAATACCCCTTCACCTTCCGCACCTACTCCCGGCTCCGCTGAACGGTCACCCTGAGCGAAGCGAAGGGGCTGGTCTTCACGAAGAAGATCGGCCCCTTCGGTCGCTCCGCTCCCTCAGGGTGACAAGACCGAGGGCGCGGCCTTCGGGTTGGCCGCGCGGAACTCCTTTTCCAGCCCCAGCAGGCCCGCAATCGTCGCCG
>DATFGC010000046.1:0-3005 GCA_035249765.1 Gemmatimonadales bacterium
GCACAGGTCGGGGAACTCTATGCCCACCGCCCGGGCCGATTGGGGGAGGAGGCTCGTGGCCGTCATCCCGGGCAGCGTATTTACTTCTAAACAGAGGGCTTCTCCGGCCGGTGTCAAGCGAAAATCGACTCGCGAGTAGCCACCCAGCTTGAGTGCCTCGTGGGCCAGCAGGCCCAGGCGCTGGCATTCCCTCGCCACCGCCTCCGGCAGGTCGGCCGGAAAGATCTCCTCCGACATGCCGGGTGTGTACTTGCACTCGTAATCGAAAATTTCGTGCCGCGGGATGATCTCGCCGACGGCCAGGGCACGTCCCTCCAGGACACCGACGGTCAGCTCGCGACCCGGGACGAACCGCTCGATCATCACCTCGTCGTCGTACCGACGGGCCAGCTCCACAGCGGCATCGTACTCCCCGGCCTGCTTCACCACGGTCAACCCTACGGTAGACCCCTGCTTGGAAGGTTTCACCACCAGCGGCAAACCAAATCTGGCCTCCGCCTCGGCCCGCCGGAGAGGGGCCATCGCCCAGTCGGGCGTGGGGACGCCGGTCTGCCGGAAGAGCCGTTTGGACACGTCCTTGTCCATGGCCATGGCGCTCCCGAGACGGCCGCTCCCGGTGTAGGGCACGCCCACCATCTCCAGCAGGGTCTGGATGGTTCCGTCCTCCCCCCGGCCGCCGTGCAGCGCAAGAAACAGCACGTCGGCCTCCCGGACGACCTTCAGATTTCCCAGGCCGGACATCAGCAGTCCCCGCTCCAGCACGTGCAGCTCGTCGTTCGGGGGGGGCGTAACTCCTACGCTCGCCGAGAGCAGGCGGCTCTCATCGACCTGGGGGATGAAGCCGCGGGCGGTATCCACCACAGCCACATCGTGGCCCTTCGACCGCAGGGCGGCCACGATCTGGACCGCGGAGGCGATGGCGACGTCACGCTCGGAGGAGGTGCCGCCGGTGAGGACGGTGATCCGCATGGGAGTGGGGTGAAGGGTGGTGAGGCTACTCTGTCACCCTGAACGCAATGAAGGGGCCCATGCCGGCATTGCCCCCTTCGCTTCGCTCAGGGTGACACACGTGACATCTATTATCGGGTTCCAATCAGCTGCTGCAGCACGTCGTACCGGCTCACGATCCCGATCAGCTTGCCGCCCTTCCGGACCAGCGTCGCCGGGCTTTCGCGGCTCAGCATCGAGCCTACCCGCTCGGCCGAGGTGTCGGCGGAGACTTCGGGGAACGGCTGCTCCATCACCTCGCGCACCGGCCGGTCGAGGAGCGAGGGCTGGGCCAACGCCTTCGTCATCAGCGTGCCTTCGATCAGCCCTCCGACACACTCGCCGTTCTCCAGTACCGGAATCTGGCTCACGCCGTAGGTGCTCATCAGGTTGAGCGCCTGCCGCACCGCCGCTGATGGGGCGACGCTCACCAGCACCGGCGCGTTGGCCGGCCGCCGCTCCAACAGCTGCTCCACGGTGACCCGGGGCGCCTCCAGCATCTGATTCTCCTGCATCCACTCGTCGTTGAACAGCTTCGAGAGGTAGCGCTCGCCGGTGTCGGCCAGGATGGTCACGACCAGGGCGTCGGCAGTGTCGAGCTCCCGCGCTACCTCGAGCGCCAGCCAGACGTTGAGGCCCGCCGACCCGCCCGCAAGGATGCCCTCCTCACGAGCCAGCCGGCGGGCCATGGTGAAGGAGGTCCGGTCGGGCACCTGGCGGAACTCGTCGATCTGGTCGAACCAGAGGGTGCTGGGGATCTTGTCGCCGCCGATCCCCTCGACCTTGTAGGGGTGACCCTCACCCATCGTCTTCGAGCGGTGGTAGTGGGTGTACAGCGACCCGATCGGGTCGCCCGCGATCACCCTGACCTTCGGATTCTGCTCCTTCAGATACTTCCCCGCGCCGCTCACGGTGCCGCCGGTTCCCGCGCCGCAGGTGAAGTGGGTGACCTTGCCCTCGGTCTGCTCCCAGATCTCCCGGCCCGTGGTCCGGTAGTGCGCCTCCGGGTTGGCCTGGTTGTAGAACTGGTCGGCCAATACCGCGCCGGGGGTCTGGTGCACGATGTGCTTGGCCTTGATCACGTAATGATCGGGATGATCGGGCGGGACCGCCGTCGGGGTGATCACGACCTCGGCGCCGTAGGCCTTGAGCAGGCGCACCTTCTCCTGCGACATCTTGTCGGGCATGGTGAAGATGCAGCGGTAGCCCTTGAGACTCGCGGCGATCGCCAGGCCGACGCCGGTGTTGCCGCTGGTCCCCTCTACGATGGTTCCGCCGGGCTTCAGCTCACCCCGCTGCTCCGCGCCCTCGATGATCGCCATGGCGATCCGGTCCTTCACCGAGCCGCCCGGGTTGGCGTACTCGGCCTTGCCGTAGACCGGCGTCCGGATGCCGGCGCCGATGCGGCCCAGGCGGATCATCGGCGTCCACCCGATCGTGCCGAGCACCGACTCGTACGGCGTGCGATGGGGAGGGGTCATGGGTCGCCCTGGGAGCGGGGATGGCGGAAGTGCACCGGCTGGAGGAATGGCGCGGCCACCGGCCGGCCGTTGCGGAGCGCCGGCGAGAAGCGCAGGTCTTGCGCGCCGGTGAGCGCCGCCGAGTCCAGCGCGGGATAGCCGCTCGACTCGGCGACGCGGCTGGAATCGGAGATCAGGGTCCCCTGCGCGTCCACGAAGAGCCTGAGAAGCACCCGGCCCTCGATGCCCTGCTCCAGCAGCGCCGGCGGGTACACCATCGGAGTGACCGGGTTGATCGCCACCGGCGGCTGATCTGCCGTACTCTCGGTGGAGGCCGGCTGATGATCGCCCAGGGCGACGGTGCCCACGGTCCGGTCGCTGCAACCGAGGGCGGCGGCCGAGGCGAGCGATCCGGCCAGGATCCCGCGCCTCATCGCTTCCCCTGCGCCCGCCGCTGGAGCTCGGCGAGCCGGTTGAGCGCCTCGAGCGGCGTGAGGCTGTCGAGGTCGAGGGCCTTGAGGTCGCTCACTACGGGGTCCGGAGGTGCGTCCCCGAACA
>DATFGC010000047.1:0-2534 GCA_035249765.1 Gemmatimonadales bacterium
TCCTGGGCGCGGTGGGCCTCTACGGCGTGCTGGCGTACATCGTAGCAGAGCGGACCCGGGAGATCGGCGTGCGGATGGCCCTGGGGGCGACGTCGGGCTCGGTACGGCGAATGGTGGTCACCCAGGGCGCCAGGGTCGTGCTGGTGGGCGTGGTGATCGGCGCGGGGGTGGCGCTATTCTCGACCCGGGCGCTGGGGACCCTCCTCTACAACGTCGATGCGGTGGACCCCATGATCTTCCTGGTCATGTCCGGTATGCTGGTCGCGGTCGGCATGCTGGCGAGCTACCTGCCGGCCCGGAAAGCCAGCCGGGTGGACCCGCTGGAGTCGCTGCGAAGTGATTGACGTGAGACGGTTGTCACCCTGAGGGAGCAAAGCGACCGAAGGGGCAGATCTCTGGGTTGAGACCAGCCCCTTCGCTTCGCTCAGGGTGACGACTTCTCACATCTCGCCTCTCACGTCTCACATCTCACGTTAGGGAATCGCGGGGGAACGCAGGTAGATCGTGACCGGCTCAGCCAGACGGATCCCAATCTGCTGACCCTGGGCGAGGACGATGTTGCCGCCGTCCGTCGCGACCGCAACACCGGATCCGAGCACGGCACCGATCAGGACGCCTTTTGAGGCATCGCCCGCTACCGCTCCGACCACGCCTCCGGCAACGGCCCCTCCGATGACCTTCTTGAGGGTGTTCGATGATTCGCTCTTGCCGCGCACCTCGAACGGCTCGGTCACGACCTGGTAAGTGCGCCCCTCGGCCTCGATCCGCGTAATGCGGAAGGCCAGCTTCGCCCTGGTTCTCACACTCCCGCCGCGCCTCGCTTCGGTAACCCAGCCTCGCAGCGCCAGCCCCGCAGGCACCCGGGCATCGCCGACCTCGAATGACTCGGTGGTCCGCAGCTCGATCTGATCGCCCACCTTGTTGTCCTTGGTCGAGAGCCTCTCCTGCAGGGTGCCGGTCAGCTGGGTGCCGGCTGGAATGGTAACCGAGATGTCCGGGCTGGAAAGCATCATTCCAGAGCCGGCGATAACCAGCCCCGCGGTCAGAGCCAGGATCCCGAAGCGCGCGGGGGTCCGCGTGGCTCCATTGACTCGATGAAAAGGCATGGTATGCTCCTCTCGCGCGAACAGTGACTCGAACGGATCGCACTCCTATGATGGGGTGACGTGCGGCGATGGCCGTCGCTGACATGCCGCGCCCGGGAATCGTGCAGTGAAACGCCTGGGTGGCCGAGGAACAGTCCGCCCATGAAGAGCCTTCCGCGACGTCCACCTCCGCGCCCTCGCGGACTGATCGACCGGCGATAGATTCCTTTCATGCGGTTCTCCCGGCCTGCTCTCCTGGCCCTCGCCGCTTCCTTGCCGGGATGTGGCGGCTCGACCGCGCCGTCCGACGGCCTGACCATCGCAGTCACCCCGGCCGTGCTGGGCAGCTTTTCCGGCCACCCCGGCCTTCACCAGTACAGCGCCCTCGTCACCGATGCCGGCGGAGCGATCCAGTCCAACCTGGTCCTCGACTGGTCGGTCTCGCCGTCGAGTACCGGCATCAATGTCCTGCCCAGCGGGCTGGTCGGCGTGCTCGCGACTGCGCAGCCGGGAGACTATGCGGTGCGCGCCAGCACCGGCGGAGCCACCGGCAGCGCGCTGCTTCGGGTACTGCCGGCTCCGACCGGCAGGATCTACTTCAGCAGCGGGGGCCGGAGCGCGGCGCTCTACGTCAAGGACTTCTCCAATGCCGAGGACGCGCTGGCCCTCTCCATCACAACCGGCACGATCACCGGCATTGAGGTCAACCCGTCGGCCGGCATCCTGGTGCTGGGCCGGGGCTTCGCGCCCGACGCCGACATCTATCGCATGAATCTGGACGGCAGTGGGGTCGTCAAGCTGACCACGGACGGCGCCGGCAATCAGTCGCCGGTCTTTCACCCTGTCACCGGGGAGATCTACTTCAGCCGCCGGGCGCCCGGCGATCCGGTCACCCAGATCTGGAAAATGGCCATCGACGGAAGCGGGCTCATCCGGGTGACCACCGGCGATCAGAACAAGTCCTTGCCGGCGATTTCCCCCGACGGGCAACGGCTGGCCTGGTCGGAGACCTATCCCGGCGCGAACGGCGAGCTCGTCACCGCCACGATCCAGGGTACCAGCCCGGTCCGGCTCACCGACCGCCCCGGTAACGACTCCGAGCCGCACTGGATTTCCAATTCTCGGGTGACCTGGTCGGGGATGGTGGGGAGCAACCTGGAGATCTTTGCTGCTGACCTGTCAGCCTCGGGCGTTCCCATGAACCTCACCCAGCACCCGGATGCCGACACCGGCCCCTCCCGCGGGTGCTCCTCCGGTACCATCACGTTTCTCAGCCGGCGGGGCGGAAAGGTGTTTGGCGGCTACCAACTCGACCTGGCGACCGGCCTGGTGACCGAATACGTCCTGCCCACCGACTGGGCGATGGGGATAGCACGCAGAGTCTGCCCGTAAGGCGGTGAGCGGGGAACGGTGAGCGGGGAACGGTGAGCGGGGAACGGTGAGCGGGGA
>DATFGC010000048.1:0-3730 GCA_035249765.1 Gemmatimonadales bacterium
CGACGCCAACCGGGCCCGCTACCACCGCCATCACTACGGCCGCGACTGGAGCGATCCGGCCAACTACCACATGGTGCTGAATACGGCGAGCCTGGGGGTGCAGGGGGCAACCGAGATCATCGTCGCGCGGGCGAAAGCGATGTGGCCGGGGCAATAGGCAATCGGCAATCGGCAATCGGCCAAGGCACATGTTGTTCCCATTGCCCATTGCCCACTGCCCATTGCCTATTCCCTGCGTTTCCGCGCCGCGGTCCAGCCCACTTCTTCGCTCCGGGAGATTCGCTTCTGGGCCGCCAGCGCCTCCAGCGCGAGCTCGCAGGCGGCGACCTCCACCGGTTGATCGCCGACCTCGGCCAGCTCCAGGTCGTGCACCAGGCCCAGCAGCTCGGGCACCAGGGCGAACGCCTTGACCGCCACCCCGGCGTGCTCGTCGCCCCCGATCTTGAGCGCGGCGCCCTGATCGAACCAGGCCACGATGCGGTCGAGCCGCTCGTCGTCATCGTCGCCCAGCCGGTCGCTGAAGGTCCTGAGCGCCGCGCGCCGGATCAGCTCCTTGGCGATGGCCTCGGCCCCCTGGAGCTCCCCCTCGTACTCCAGCTCCAGCTTGCCGGTAATCGACGGAAGCGCGGCGTAAAGATCGGCGATTCGGGGGACTGCTTCCGTTTCCTGGTGGGCCAGGGCCCGCCGCTCGGCGCTGGACACCGCGTTCTCCAGCACGCTGATCGGGAGCCGCTGGCTCACCCCGGAGCGGCGATCCACCCGCTTGTCGCCCCGCGCTTCGAAGGCGATCCGCTCGACCACTTCCCGAATCAGCTCGGGGATCCGGGCCCTGGGCGCGCCAGCGTCGCGCTCGGTCCAGGCTTCCTGCCAGGTGATCGCCATGCCCAGCTCGACCGAGCGGGGATAGTGGGTGATGATCTCCGAGCCGATCTGGTCCTTGAGGGGCGTGATGATCTTGCCCCGCGCGGTGTAGTCCTCCGGATTGGCGGTGAAGCAGAGCAGCACGTCGAGCGGCAACCGGACCGGGTACCCTTTGAGCTGCACGTCGCCTTCCTGCATGATGTTGAACAACCCGACCTGGATCTTGCCGGCCAGGTCGGGGAGCTCGTTGATCGCGAAGATGCCCCGGTTGGCCCGGGGAAGCAGACCGAAGTGCATGGTGAGCTCATCGGACAGGACGTGGCCCCCCCGGGCCGCCCGGATCGGGTCGAGATCGCCGATCAGGTCGGCGATGGTGACGTCGGGCGTCGCCAGCTTCTCGACGTACCGGTCGCCGCGATGCACCCAGCCGACCGGCGTCGTCCCGCCATCCTGCTCCAGACGCTCCCGGCCGTACTTGCTGATGGGGCCGAAGGGATCGTCATTGACCTCGCTGCCCGCGATGATGGGGAGCCACTCGTCGAGAAACCCGGTCAGTCCCCTGAGGATCCGGCTCTTGGCCTGGCCCCGGAGCCCGAGCAGAATGAAATCGTGGCGGGCCAGCAGGGCGTTGACGATCTGGGGAAGCACGGTGTCCTCGTAGCCGTGCACGCCGGCGAAGAGCTCCTCGCCGCCGGCAATCGCCCGGAGGAGGTTTTCCCGGATTTCATCCCGCACCGAGCGGCCCCGGAGCGGGGGCCTGCCCCAGGGACTCTCTTCCAGGGCGCGGAGGGTGGCGGGCAGGGTGGTTGGGGAAGGCATGGAGCTCGCAGACTCGCAGAATAGATGTTTGTGTTGTTGAGTGGGGTTGGGGATTGGGTGTTGGGGATTGGGGGTATTACCCCAAACCCTAACCTCCATTCCCCAATCCCTCGCTACCGAACGGCAACGGAACCACCCGGACCTCTCGCTCACCAGCCCGAAGCACCGCGCCGTTCTCCACCTCGCGCCGCACCAGGGCCAGCCCGAGCACCCGGTCTTCGAGTATCAGCGCACTGGCCAGCCGGCCGACTTCCCGGTCGGCGGTTCTCAGGATGCGCTCCTCCGGCGGCTCGCCGCCCTCGAGCACCACGCCGCGCAGGGTGCGGTTCACGTGGCCGCGAAAATGGACCCGGGCCACGGTCTCCTGGCCGGTGTAGCAGCCCTTGGTGTAGGAGACGCCGCCGAGCTCCTCGAAGCGGACTTCCTGGGGCAGCGTCTTTTCGTCGATCTCCCGGTGCAGCGTGGGCCACCCCGCCAGGACCCGTGCGGCGGCGAGGTCGGCCTGGCTGCCGCAGCAGGGCGAGCCGGCCGGAAATGCGGTCGCGATCGCGTCGAGGTCAGGCTTGGCCCCGAGGCAGAGCACCCGGAACGGCGCCGGCTCGGTTCCTCCGGCCAGGACGGTTCCGGCGGGCCCGGTTCGCAACACCTTTCCCGCGCCCGGCACGTCCCGGCCCAGTGCCCGGGCCAGGCGGTCGGGCGCGGTCCCGCCGAGCATCCAGATCGCGCTCCAGCTGTCGGAGAGATCGCTGGTGCGGGCGAGCCGGGGCGGCAAGGTGCGGCCCAGGAGGGTGAGCATCGCGGTGCGGGCGCCGGAGTCGAGCACCAGGGTGAAGCCGTGTTCTTCCCGGAGTACCCAGGCATCGGCGACGATCATGCCCTTGGGCGTCAGCACCGCCCCGTACACCAGGGAACCGTCGCCCGGGGCGGCGAGATCCTGGGTCAGCAGGCCCTGGAGGCAGGTGAGCGCCCCGGGGCCTTCGACCCGCAGCACCGCCGGATCGTCCCGAACCATCACGGCACCGGAGCGAAGCAGCTTGAGGCGAGCCAGCGGAAGTGAAAAGTCCAGCGGCATGGCAGGAAGGTAAGCGGTTAGTGGCCCGCTCCGGCGTAGGACCAGTCCAGCAGCTCGACGGGATGGGCCACGCCGATAGGGAGGCCGGCCGCGCGGAGCCCCGCGCCGATCTGCATCAGGCAGCCGGGATTCCCGGTCGCGATCAGCGCAGGGTGGGGCTCGGCGGACCCGATCGCCCGGATCTTGTCCTCGAGGACCGCCCGCGCCATCCCGGGTTGCAGCAGCGAGAAGATGCCGGCGCTCCCGCAACAGCGATCCGAGCCGGGGAGCCGGCGCACCACCAGCTCGGGAATCGCTCCCAGCAGCTGGAGCGGCGCCTCCCGTATCCCCTGGGCGTGCTCCAGGTGGCAGGGGGCGTCATAGGCCACCTCCAGCGGCAGCGGCGCTCCCGGAACGGGCCCGGCCGCGGCGAGCAGCTCGGACAGGTCCCGCACCCGCGAGCCCATCTCTGCCGCCGCAGGACCGGAATCGAGGTGGGCCGCGTCGCGCAGCAGCGCGCCGCACCCCGCGCTGTTGACGGCGATGAAATCGGCCTTGCCGCGAAAGGCGGCCGCATTGCGGCCCACCAGCTCCCGGGCGGTCTTTCGGTCTCCGGCGTGCTCGTGCAGCGCGCCGCAGCACTCCTGACCCGGCACCTCGACCACCTGGTATCCGTTCCGCGCGAGGGTACGGCGGGTGGCCGCATGCACGCTGCGGAAGAGGGTGGACATGACGCAGCCGCGGAAGAGAGCGACGGTACCGCGGACCGGCGGGGGATTGGGAGTTGGGAGCTGGGGGTTGGCCGTAAGGCGCTTCCCCAATCGCCAACTCCCAAATCCCACCCTCCCGCTTGCCGCCAGCATTCCCATCGCAAACCCGACCCGGCTCTTTCCCGCGAGCGCGCCAGGCAGCCCGGTCGCCCTGAGCCACCTGGCAAGGGTGAACGCGGGGCGCCAGCCCGCCGGGTGCCGGAAGACCGCCAGAGCGAGCCGGGCCAGT
>DATFGC010000049.1:0-8351 GCA_035249765.1 Gemmatimonadales bacterium
CAGCCCCACGGTACCTACTACCTGTACAACAACTGGGATTTCAACGCGCTGGGCGGTGCGTTCGAGCTGATGACGGGTCGCGACATCTATGACGTCCTGGAAACCGACCTCGCCCGGCCGATCGGCATGCAGGACTTCGAACGGGCCAGGCATCGGAAGTCGGGCGATTCCACCCGCTCACGCTACCTCGCCTACCACATGCACTTCTCGACCCGGGACATGGCCCGCATCGGCTATCTGATGCTGCGACGGGGCCAATGGAACGGCCGGCAACTGGTCCCCGCCGACTGGGTGGACGAGAGCACCCGGGCATTCACGCCGGTCGAAGCGATGAATCCGCCGGCGCGCCGCCAGGGACCGTTCGGCTACGGATATCTCTGGTGGGTCTGGGACGGCTCTCACGCAGACGGGGTCTACCGGGGCGCCTACGCCGCGCACGGGGCGATCGGACAGCACATCGTGGTGATCCCGGCGCTCGACCTGGTGGTGGCCCACAAGACCGCGCCGGGACAGCGGGATGCAGCAGGGCGGCCCCGCACCGTCTCGCACCCCCGGTTCGTACGGCTGCTGGATCAGCTGGTGCGCGCCCGCTGCGGCAGCCGTTGTTGAGGGCTGCGCCGCGGTAGGGCTGCGGGGGCGGGCCCCCGCTACGGAATCACCGCCTTCGGCTTGGGCGGGTGATTGGCGAAATCCCCGCCCTTGGCCATCGAGATCTTGGCCGGGTCGATGTACTTCCGCATCGCCGCGTTCACCTCCGCCGCGGTCAGCGCGGCCACCCACTTCTCCAGCTGCTCGTTGTAGGCCATGGTGCGCCGGGTGAGGCTCTGGTTGGCGAGCTGCCCCGCCAGAAACGCGTCGCTCGACCGGCTCTGCAGCTGCTGCTGGAGCCACCCCTGCTTCGCCTTCTCGACCTCCTCGGCCGTAAATCCTTCCCTGACCGCCTTGACCATTTCTTCCATGAAGGCCGCTTCCAGCCGCACCACGTTCTCCGGATTGTAGATCGCGTTGGCGCCGAGACTCCCCACGCTGTCGAGCGACTGGGCGGCGATCCCTCCGCCCACCCCGTAGCTCAGCCCCTCCTGCTGCCGGATCCGGGTCGCCAGCCGGGAATTCAGGAATCCGCCGCCCAGGATGGTGCCGCCGAGCACCAGCGCGGCATAGTCCCGGCTGTCGTCGCGCAGCTTGAGGTTCTGGCTTGCGGCAAAGACCGCGTTGGCCTTGTCCGGGGTTTCGATCTTCTCGTTGAACGGCGCGACCTCGAAATAGCGCCGCACCAGCCGGGCGAAGGGCCTGGGGCTCTTCCAGTCGCCGAAGAGCTCCCGCGCCACCATCGCCACCGAGTCCTTGGAGAAGTCGCCCACGACCGCGATGTCGCCATAGGAAGCGCCCATCAGCTCGGCGTAGAGGCTCCGGAGATCCTCCACCGTGGTGGCCTGGTAGTCGACCAGCTGCTCCTCCACCGTACCGGTGTACAGCGGGTGCTCCTTGGGATATGGGGTCATCCGGCGGCTCATCAGGTTGCCCACCAGGAAGCCGGGCTCCGACTTGGCCTGCTCCAGTCCCGCGAGCTGAGCCCGCTTGAAGGTGTCGAACTCGTTGTCCGGGAAGCTGGCGCCCTTGTACACCTCGGCCACCAGCCGCAGCGCGGGAATCAGGTTGGGCCGGGTGGTGGAGATGGTGGCGGTGAGCGCGTTGCCGGTTCCGCCGAAGAAGATCTGGGCCTTGAGCCTGTCGATCTCGTCCTGAATCTGCTGCCGGGTCTTGTCCCTGGTGCCACGGCTCACCATCTGACCCAGGAACCGTGCCGCGGTAATCCGGCGGCCGGCCAGCGACTTCTCGTCCCCATACCGAAGCGTCACGGTGGCGTTCACGGTATTGCCCCGGGTGGACTTGGGGAGCAGGGAAAGCTTCATGCCGTTGGGCAGGGTGGAGCGGGTGACTCGCGCCTCGATCACCGAAGGTGAGGGATCGAACGCCTCCCCCGCCGCCAGCACCGGGTTCCCCTTGTAATCCCTGGTCCAGGCCACGATCTCGGCGTCGGCCACCTTGGGAATCGTGGCGCGGTCGGGTTTCTCGGTGGGATGGAAGAGTCCCACCGTCCGGTTGGAGGGCTTGAGGTAGGCCTGGGCCACCCGTTGCACGTCGGCGACCTTGACCTCCTTGAGCCGGTCCCGCTGCACGAAGAGGAGCCGCCAGTCCCCCTGCGAGGCCCATTCGGTCAGCGCGAGTCCCACGCTCTGCGAATTGGTGAGCTGGAGGTCGATGTTCTTGAGGAACAGGGTCTTGGCCCGCTCGACTTCTTCTTCGGTGGGCGGCAGGGTGGCGGCCTGCTCCATGGTCTGAATCAGAATCGCCGTGGCGGTGTCGAGCGACTGGTCCTTGCGGAGGGTCGCCGTCCCGATCAGCACGCCGGGCTCCTTGAAGGACTGCCCGAACGACCCCGCACTGGTCGCCCGCTTGCTCTCCACCAGTGCCTTGTACAACCGTCCGCTGGGGGCGTTCCCCAGCACGTGGGCCAGGACCCGAACCGCGGGGTAGTCGGGATGGGAGCCCGCCGGGACGTGGTAGAGCGCCATGGCGAGCTGGACCTCACCGACCCGGCGGAGCGAGACCTCGCGCTCCCCGTCCTGCACCGGCTCCTCGGTATAGGTGGGATAGATGAGGTTCCCCCGCTCCAGCGAGCGCACCGGCCTGGGGATGGCGCCGAACTTCTCCACCACCTGGCCGAGGACTTTGGCCTCGTCCACCTTGCCGGCAATCACCAGCACGGCGTTGTCGGGCTGATAGTACTTGCGGTAGAAGGCCTGGAGCCGCTCGATGGGAACGTTCTCGATATCGCTGCGGGCGCCGATGGTGCTCTTGCCGTGGTTGTGCCAGATGAAGGCGGTGCTCAGGGCGCGCTGGAGCAGCACGTTGTTGGGCGAGTTCTCCCCCGACTCGAATTCGTTGCGGACCACGCTGAACTCGCTCTCCAGGTCTTTCTTGGCAATGAAGCTGTTCACCATCCGGTCGGCTTCCAGGTCCAGGGCCCAGAGGATGTTCTCCTCGGTGGCGGGCACCGTCTCGAAATAGTTGGTCCGGTCGTACCAGGTGGTCCCGTTGGGCCGGGACCCGTGGTCGGTCAGCTCCTGGGGGATGTTGGGGTGTTTGGTCGACCCCTTGAAGACCAGGTGCTCCAGCAGGTGGGCCATCCCGGTTTCGCCGTAGCCTTCGTGCCGGGAACCCACCAGGTAGGTGATGTTGATGGTGGCGGTGGGCCGGCTGGCGTCGGGGAAGATCAGGACCCGAAGCCCGTTGGCGAGGGTGTACTCGGTGATTCCCTCGACCGAGGCCCCCTTGGTGACCCCGGGGGGAAGCTGGGCGGAGAGGGGAAGGGCGACGAACAGCAACGCGGCGGCGGCACGGAGCAAACGCATGGGGACCTGGCCTGCGAGGGAAGACGGCGAGGAACAATCCCCAACCTACTCCCGGCCGGACCCGCTGTCGATGGAGGCCTCCGAATGTGAGCTCGCCCCAGAGGATGTCCGGATCAACTGCACTCGAGCAGATCCGAAACGTCCTCGGCTGCAGCCACCAGACGATCCGAATCGACTGAGCCTATCGAGCCACCAGTCTGGGCATGTACCTCGTTGATGAATGCGCTCAGCAAGCCGCAGGTTGCTGCCACGTCGTCCCTGCCCAGTGCCGACAGCGCGGCATCCAGCTTCACCACCAGACTGTTTTCCCGGCCGGCCGGCGACAAGTGAAGCGCGAGGACGGCGTCGGTCAGACCGGCGATCAGGGTGCCTGGGTCGGCCGTGCGAAGTATGCCGCCAAAGACAATGCCTGCAGGGTTACAGGAATAGGGTCCTGCGCCACAGCCGAACACCCCATTTGCCGCGCGGACGGCAATGACGTTACTACCCCGTACCAGGTAGGGTCGAATGTCGAACGATCGGAGCGCATTCTGCGCTGCACCGGCGAGAGACGCGTCCGTCCTGCTGCCAACCGTTCCGGCACTCATTCCATTCACGAGGACCTCGGCGAAATCATCGGCTGCGATCGAAATGGAGCTCGCTGCTGGAACGCCCGGAAGATCGAACACCTTGGAGAAGGTGTACTCTGCGGGATAGGCCGGGGAGGTTGCTCCGGTTACTCCCAGACCCCAGATCCATGCCGCCC
The DNA here is from genome assembly GCA_035249765.1 of Gemmatimonadales bacterium. GTDB lineage: Bacteria > Gemmatimonadota > Gemmatimonadetes > Gemmatimonadales > GWC2-71-9 > JABFSM01. The sequence goes on from DATFGC010000049.1 coordinate 4,162, forward strand.
CGGGAATGCTTGATAGATCGGCAGACCAGCCGGCTCCAGCACCTCCGATGCCATACAGCGTCGCCCCGGCGGGGCAGTTAGGCGGCGATAGCGCATTTACGCAGACGGTTTGGGCCGACCAGGTCACGTCCGAAACGAACGTGATGGTGATGTTGGAGCCCTGCACCTGCGAGGTTGACGCGACATTCGGTGATGCCGGACTCAGGACGCTGGACACGGTCATCGGCTCGCCGCAGGCAGCGACGGCAAGAATGCCACCCGCCGCCCCGAGCGCCAAGCGTTTGGAGCGCGACAGTATGGGCCGTCGCTGAGGTGGTGTCCCGAATCGTCTCACCTGATCTCCGATCACGAGTGGGCGCTTGGCTGGCCTCGAGCCCGACCAAGGCTCGTGACCCGTTTAACGGACGCCGCCCGGATCTGTGCACGGTGACCCCCAGCTGCGCGGTGGAATCACGGTACCCCGGGCCGATACGTCCTCACCGCCGCAGCGCGGACCTCCTCGAGCCGGAGCGGCACCTCGCGGAAGCGCCCCGCGGCATAGAGTGGAGCCTGATCGGCAAAGTGGGGTGAAACGGGATCACCGCTTTGTCCAAAGACGTGCACCGCCCGGCCCTGTACCACCGGTCCGAACTCGACCACGCTGACGTAGGTCCCTCCTGCAAAGCCGTACTGCCGACGGCTGTCGCCCCTCGCCGAGGCGGTGAAGGTGAACACCGCGCCGTCGCCGGGGTCGAGGCCGGGCACCGGCAGACTGGCCAGGGTGTCCGACGGTCCCGCACCCGGCCGGTCCGGCCACCGCTGGAGCCGGTTCAGCTCCCCCCAGGGCACCTGCCAGGTGCCGTGTAACCGGGTCAGCTCTTTCGCCGCGCTGTCCAGCGCCGCCAGGGGGTCGAGCGCGGGGCGCCGGTCGCGCTGGCCCCGCCAGCGGGCAAACAGCGTGGTCGCCACGGACCCGGCAGTCCCCCGGCGATCCCAGTCCCGCAGCGCCGTCACCATCGGCGCCAGCTCCCGATGCGCGCCCGCCGCTCCCGGGGCGTCCCAGGCCCGGAAGAGCACCGGCAGGGTGCTGTCGCTCCATCCCGCATAGGTATCGAAGGCGGCGCGCTCCCACGCCTCGAAGGTCCACTTGGCCGTACTCGCGAGCAGCGCCCGGGACCGCATCGCCCGGCGGGTGTCGCCTTCCCTCACCATGTATCTGGGGAACCGGGTTGAATCGGGATTCCCCACGTCGGTGAGCAGGAACGGAGTCCCGTTGCAGTTCTGCATCCAGCCCGATACCGGATTGGTGAGCTGGGGCAGCTCGTCGAAGGCGTGGTAGCCGCTCCACTCGGTGCGCGGGTCGCGGCCCTCCACCGGACGGGTCCAGTCGAACGACGGATCGCGCCGGGGCACCGCGCCGTTGTAGACATAGAAGGTGTTGCCGTCGGCGTCGGCGGCCATCGCATTGCCGAACAGCATGTTGAGCGGCCGCATCGCTTCCTTGAGCTCGGCCACGCTCCGGGCCCGGGTCATGGCATACCACTCGGCCAGCCACCCGTCTCCCTCCAGCTTGGCCATCCGGAGCGCGAGGGGCCGGCCGGCCCGGTTGGCGACGATGGGTCCGTGATGGGTCTTGCGGAGGGTCAGCACCCGCGGCTCCAGCGATCCGTCCTCGCGCCGGACCCGGATGGTGTCGGTCCATTCGGTGGCGATGCGGTACCCGTCGCCATAACGGTAGGCAAGTGGGCGGTTGGGGTCGTCGAATGTCTCGGCGTAGAGATCGGCGAGATCGGCTGCGTTGTCGGTGCTCACCCAGCCCAGCCGCTCGTTGTGGCCCACATAGGGCAGAGGAAAACCGATCCGGGTGTAGCCGGTGAAGTTCCACCCTTCCTCGCTCATGACATGCCCTTCGTACACTTGTCCCGGACCGTAGAACGGCAGATGCGGATTGATGAAGAGCAGGGCGTGCCCCGAAGCGCTGCGCGAAGGACTGACCACCCAGCCGTTGGAGCCGATGGCCGCGTCGGAGTCCCAGCGCTGCCCGGCAGTGAGGTATTCGCCGGATGCGATGCCGGTGCTCCGGGCGAATCCATTCTGGAAATAGTTGTACCGGATGAAGGCGAGCGGGTGCCAGGGCTCGACCCGGGCAAGTCGGTGGGGCACGGCGGGATTCCGGGCCAGCCACCAGTTGATCCCGGCGGCAAAGCCGTCCACCAGCCCGCGCATCCGGGGATCGAGCCGGGCGTATTCCTCCCGGGCAAGCCGGGGGATTTCGAGCACCCGGTTGAGCCGGTCCTGGGCCACGCCGGAGGTGCCCGCCACTTCGGTGTAACGGCCCAGCGAGCGCAGGTAATTCTCCTCCAGGCGGGGCCAGTTGTCTTCGGCCTGGGCATAGCCGAATCCGAAGCCGGTGGCCGCGTCGTTTTTTCCCACCACGTGGGCGATGCCCCAGCGGTCCCGATGGATGGTGACCTGGCGTGCCAGATCGGGCGCCTGGAGCACCGGCGCGACGGTGGCGCCCGGCAGCGCAAACACGAGGAGGACGGCGGGCCAGTGGGATCGTGGCATGGGAAGGTTCCTCGGATGTGCCGATTGTTCCACAAGCTGGTTCCGTTCAAGACCGGGCCCTGAACGCCCGGTAGCCTTCGGGAGAATACTCATACCCGAAGGAAGGTCGCTATGTCCAGGCTCGGTCTTTCCACCTTCGCAGCTGTCGCGGCCCTCGCCGCCTGCGAGACGGCGCCACCCGCGGGGCCGGAGCATGCCCCGGTTTTCGCCTCCCAGCAACAGGTGGTCGGCCACGCCAATGGCGAGGGGGTGATCGACGTCGGGGTCCCGATGTCATTCACCATGACCTCCCTCCTGCGGGCCGACGGGACCGGGTCGGGCGAGGCGTTTCACCACGCGCTCCTGGGCGAATTCGTGATCGAGTTCCGCACCCGGGTCACCTGTCTCTCCATCGATCCGGTCAACAACCGCGCCTGGATCGGCGGGGTGATCACCGAGAACAATTCCACCGATCCCGCCCGGACCCAGCCCCGCAACGCGGTAGGAGAGGACATCTGGTGGCGGGTGGTGGACTACGGGAACGGGATGTCCGGCACGGTGGACCGTTCCACCTTCCTGGGCTTTGCCGGGGACGCCGGTTTCCAGACTTCGGCGGATTACTGCGCCGGGCGGCCCTGGCCCGGACCGAACGACACGCCCCCGCAGCCGGTGGACGCGCGAACCGGTCCGCTGCTCTCCGGCAACCTGACGGTGATGCTGAAGCAGGCCGCGCAGTAGATTGGAGCCCATGCGATGGATCCTGGTCCTTTCATTGCTGGGCGCCGCGACCGGCGCGGCGGCCCAATCGGCGGTGGATTCGGTGCGCGCGCTGGACAGCGCCTGGGCACGGGCCTACGCGACCCACGATACCACCCTGGCCCTGGCGCTGTTCGCTCCCGATCTCGTCGTCACCAGCGCCAACGGCAGCCTCAAGAGTCGGGCGGATGAGCTGGGCGACATCCGGCCCCAGCCCGGTCTCCGGATGCAGTACTTCCGCACCAGCGAGGTGAACATCCGGATCTTCGGCAGGAGCGCCGTCATTACCGGACTGGCGACCTGGCGCTTCACCTTCAACGAGCGGGACAGCGAGGTGAGCCGGCGGTACACCGCGGTCTACGCTGCCGGCGGCCCACTGGGCTGGCGCCTGGTGGCGCTGCACATGGGGCGGGCGCCGTAATATGGTCGCGGCAGCGTCTTCCTCACCCAGCGGGCGGATCGCTACCCCTCCTCCGTGGCTTCCCTCATAGCGCGATTCGTCCGAGCCCAGCCGGAGGACGCCGTGTAGCTTTCGTCGCACGGCATCGCGGTTTCATCGCATGCTGCTGGCCTCGAACGGTGGGTTTGCCCTAGCCTGGGCACACGAGGCTCCGCATTTCGGCGGAGCACCCACCTATTGGAGGTCAGCGTATGCGTCACCATCACAGTGGATTCGCGCGGCTCGGCATGCTGGCGGTAGTCGCCGCAATCGCGGCCGGCTGCGAGCGGGGAGCCGCGGAGCTGCTGGCGCCGGAGCCGGCTCTGAACGTCGTGGGAGAGCCCCGGCTGGTCACGGGATCGGGGCACATCGAAGCCGGAGACGGGCTGCGGAACTTCACCTTCCATGCGATCCTGCGCCCGGACGGGTCGGCGGAGGGGAGCTATCAGATTCATCGAACCGACCTGGG
>DATFGC010000050.1:0-3440 GCA_035249765.1 Gemmatimonadales bacterium
GGCGCCCTGGTCGCGGTGGACAATACCTTCCTTTCCCCCGCCCTCCAGCGACCCCTCGCGCTGGGCGCCGACCTGGTGGTGCACTCCGTCACCAAGTACCTGAACGGACACAGCGATGTGGTGGCGGGTGCGGTGGTGGCCGCCGATCCGGTCCATGCCGCCGAGCTGCAATGGTGGGCCAACTGTCTGGGTATCTCGGGCCCGCCGTTCGACGCCTGGCTGGTCCTCCGGGGCGTTCGCACCCTGTACCCGAGAATGGCCTGCCACCTTGCCGGCGCGGAGGCGGTGGTGGCCCTCCTCACGACCCATCCCGCGATCGAGCGAGTCCACTATCCCGGCCTCGCTTCCCATCCCGGCCACGCGGTGGCCTGCGCTCAGCAATCGGGCTTTGGGGCGCTGGTGAGCTTCGAGCTCCGCGGCGGACCTGCCGCGCAGAGAGCGTTGCTCGGCGCCCTGCGGCTTTTCACGCTCGCGGAATCGCTGGGAGGGGTGGAATCGCTGATCGCCCACCCGGCGACGATGACCCACTCGGCCATGACCCCGGAGTCCCGGGCCGAAGCGGGCATCTCGAACCGGCTGCTCCGATTGTCCGTCGGTATCGAGCATCCGGACGACCTGGTGGCGGACCTCCGGGCCGGGCTCGATCAGGCCTGGAAGACCCGGGAGGCGCGCCGTGCCGCCCTGGCGCCCTGAGCCGAAAATCCCGGTGGCGCTGCTCGGCGCGACCGGCATGGTGGGCCAGGAAATCGCCCGCCGGCTGCTCCATCACCCCTGGTTCGAGCTTACCGCGATCGCGGCTTCGGACGATTCAGCCGGGCTCAGCTATGGAGCGGCGGCACGCGGGGGAGCCGACCGGCTCGGCCCGGGACTGGTTGATCGCCCGCTGCTGCGGTGCGATCCCGCCGAAGCCTTTGCGCCGGTGGTGTTCTCCGCGCTCGATGCGGCGGCCGCACGGGAGATCGAGCCCCGCTTTGCCCGGGCCGGCGCCCTGGTGGTAAGCAACGCGAGCGCGTTTCGCATGGAGCCTGACGTGCCGCTGATCGTTCCCGAGGCGAATCCGGAACAGCTCGGATTGCTGGCAGCTCAGCGAAGCGGGCGGGGCTGGCCCGGGGGAATCATCTGCAACCCGAACTGCGTGGCGGCCATCGTGGGCCTGGCGCTCGCGCCCCTGCACCGGCGCTGGGGACTGCGCGCCGCTTCGCTGGTAACCCTCCAGTCGGCCTCGGGGGCGGGGTATCCGGGTGTTGCCGCGCTCGACCTGATGGGGAACCTGATTCCCCATATCGAGGGCGAGGAGGAAAAGATCGTGGCCGAGCTGGGGAAGCTCCTGGGCACCGACAGCACCACCCGGGTCGGGGCCCAGGCCCATCGGGTTCCGGTGCCCTACGGGCACTCCGTCGCCCTGGCGCTGGGATTTGCCGAGGACGTCTCCCCGGAATCGGCAGCGGCCGAGCTGGGAGGCTGGCGGGGAGCGACGGAAGCCGCCGGCCTCCCTTCCCTGCCGGATTTCCCTCTCGTGGTGACCGACCTTCCCGGCCGCCCCCAGGCCAGGCTCGACTTGGGAGCGGGAAACGGCATGGCGGTGACGGTGGGCCGGCTGCGGCGTGACCCGGTGCTGGGGCTCCGCTGCGTCGTGCTGGGACACAACCTGATTCGCGGCGCGGCCGGTGCGGCGGTGGCGAATGCCGAGCTGCTCGTGAAAGGTGAGCGGTAAGCGGTGAGAGGAAAGCGGGAAAAGCATTCCCGCTCACCGCTCACTGCTCACCGCTTACCTGTCTCCCGTCACAACCGCAGTGGGCCGCTCGCCCTTGAGCCAGTAGGAAAACCACTGCCGGAGCCGGCCCAGCCGGTCCACCAGCAGCCAGGGCTCGCCGGTGCGGGAGAGATCGTGGGTCGAACGGGGATAACGGATGAACTCCACCGGGGTGCCCTGCTTCTTGAGCGCCTGGTACCACTGCTCGGCGTCGGTCATCGGGGTCCGGTGGTCCTCCTCCGACTGCACCATGAGCGTGGGCGTCTTGACCTTGCGCACCTGGCGGAGCGGGGAGAGCGAGTCGTACATCGCCGGGTTGTCCCAGGGCGTGCCGTAGAACTCGAATTCGGTGAGCCCCTGGGCGTCGGACGAGCCATACCAGGACCACCAGTTGCTGATCATCCGGTCCACCTGCGCGGCCTTGAACCGGTTGGTCTTGGCGGTGACCCACGCCGCCATCACCCCGCCGTAGGAGCCGCCGGTCACCCCCATCCGGGTCGAATCGACATCGGGGCGCCGGGAGGCCACATCGACCGCGCGCATGAGATCCTGGTAGTCCTCGGCGAACCAGCGTCCCCGGGTGGCATAGGTGAAGGGCGCGCCGTACCCGCTCGACCCCCGCGGATTGGTGAACAGGACCCACATCCCGGCGCCGGCCAGGTTCTGGAATTCGTCGAACCAGTTCTCGCCGTAGGCCGAGTGGGGACCTCCGTGGATGTAGAGCACCAGCGGATACTTCTTGCCGGCCTCGTACCCGTAGGGCTTCATCAGCCAGCCCTCGATCTCGAGGTTGCCGACCGACTTGTAGGTGAACCGCTCGGCGTCCGACCACGCCACGTCGGCGTTGAGCTTGTCGTTGAACCGGGTGAGCTGCCGCTCTCCGGAACCGTCCGCGGAGGCGGCGTAGAGCTCGGTCGGTTTCGTCATGCTGGTGGCGACGAAGGCGACCGTCGTCCCGGCGTCGTCCCAGTCGAACCCGGATAGCCGGCGGCGTCCCCCGATCACCTCGACCGGGGCCTTGGCGACCGAATCCAGGCGGAACAGCGCGGTGCGTCCTCCGACCGGCGCGGTGAAGGTGAGCGTCCCATTGGGCAGCCACTCCAGCTGATCCGGCTCGTACTGCCATTCCCCGAGCAGGTTCTGGGGCGTGCCCCCGGCGGCCTCCACTACGAAGATCCGGTCCGACGCAGTCCGATTGGGGGCGGCGGTGAACGCGATCCGCCGGCTGTCGGGAGACCAGCGGATCCCGGTCTCGCTTCCGGTGGTGGTCGTCAGCCGGCGCGGCGTGCCCCCCGCGGCGGGCATGATGAAGATGTCGGCGTCGTTGCGGGGCGCTTCGTCCCGCCGGGCATCATAGGGCAGCCGGGCCAGCGAGTCCCGCTCGGCCCGGATCACCGAGTCGGAGCGGAGCCGGGGGTCGGCGGTGAAGGCAATCCACTGCCCGTCAGGCGAGACCGACACACCGGAGTGGGCGTAGGGCGCGTTGGTGATCTGCTTCTTGGCGCCGGACTCCAGCGTGCGCATCCAGATCTGGGCCGGGCGATAGCGCCGGGCCTCCCGCAATCCCGGAAGGAATCCGGGCCCGTTGGCCTTGTACGGCATCTCGGTGATGTGCCGCCCATCGAAGCGGGCCGGATCCACCGGCCAGGTGATCGCCCCGAACGGGGGGCGGGCCATGGCCTGCATT
>DATFGC010000051.1:0-5247 GCA_035249765.1 Gemmatimonadales bacterium
CGAGCGCGGAGAGCGCATCCAGCGCCTCGGTGACCGGCGCGCCGGTGGCTTCGATGAGCTCCTCGGTGCGCCGGGGTCCGGCCCACAGCGCATTGACGACGCGTCCCTCGACTGGAGCGAGGGTGCCGGCCTCGGGGGCCGGGCCCCGGGCGGCAGAGGGCACGGCTTCGGGATAGTGCGTCAGCAGATCGGCCAGCTCGAGGAGCGGCGCCGCGCCATCGCGGATCAGCGCATTGGTCCCCGCGGAGACCGGGCTGGTGATCGGTCCGGGAACCGCCATGACTTCCCGGCCCTGCTCCTGGGCACACCCCGCGGTCTGCAACGCGCCGGAGGCCTGGGCGGCCTCTACCACGACCGTAACCCGCGCCAGGCCGCTGATCAGCCGGTTGCGGCGAGGAAAGCTCCCTTCGTGGGGCCGCTGATCCGGTGGAAGCTCGGTGATCAGGAGCCCTCGCTCGATCATCCGCTGATAGAGCGCGCGATTGGACACCGGATACACCACGCCGAGCCCGCTGCCCAGGACCCCGATGGTGCCGCCGCCGGCGTCGAGCGCGCCGCGGTGGGCTACGGCGTCGAGGCCCCGCGCCATTCCGCTCACCACCACCAGGCCCAGCTCGGCTGCCGCGCGCGCGACGGCTCGGCATACCTCCGCACCGTAGTGAGAATGATTCCGGCTCCCTACGATCGCGATGGCGGGGCGGGTCAGCAGGGTCAGGTCTCCCTGGGCAAAGACGCAGAGCGGAGGATCGGGAAGCTGGCGCAACAGCTCGGGAAATCCCTCCGCGCCGGGCAGGAGCACGGTTCCTCCCAGTTGGGCAAGCCGGACCAGGGCGCGGGCAGCCGCTCTTCGATCTGCCTGCTTGATCGCCTCCGCGATCGGCGCGGTAATCTTCGGCACGGTACATAAAACTTCAAACGGCGCCGAGAGGGCGCCGTTGGGGGTTTCGAACCGGTCGAGCAGCGAGGCGAATCGCGCGGCGCCGATTCCCGGCACCAGCGCGAGCGCGAGCCAGGACTCATCCATTGCCGATGCCTTCGTCTTCCGGCACCAGATCGGCGGCGCGAGCCTCGGTGACCAGATCCCACAACGAGTTCTTCAGGTCGTCGAGTCCGGTGCGCGCCGCGCTGGAGAGCACCAGGGTCGCGCGGGCCTCCGGAGCCGAGATCCGGGGCATCGGGTCTCCCGGCGGGATGAGATCGCTCTTGGTGAGCAGGATCAGGTGGGGCTTCGAGTGCAGCTCGGCGCTGTATTCCCGCAACTCTCCGCGCAGCCGTTCGTAGATCATCTGGGCATTCTCGCTATCCACCGGAATCAGGTAGGCGAGAATCCTGGTGCGCTCCACGTGCTGGAGGAACTGATGGCCCAGTCCCTTGCCCAGGTGGGCCCCCTCGATGATGCCGGGAATGTCGGCCACGACAAAGGAGCGGGAGCCGCTCAGCCCGACCACTCCGAGATTGGGTTCCAGGGTGGTGAACGGATAGTCGGCAATCTTGGGCCGGGCGGCCGAGATGGCCGCGAGCAAACTGCTCTTGCCGGCGTTGGGCTCTCCAACCAGTCCGACGTCTGCAATCAGCTTGAGCACCAGCTCGATCTGGCGGTCCTGGCCCTCCTGGCCGGGCTCCCATTCCCGGGGCGCCTGATGGGTGGAGGTGGCGAAGCGCGCATTGCCTCGGCCCCCCCGGCCCCCCTTTGCTACCAGCAGCTCCTGCCCGTCCGCGAGAATCTCGCCCAGGAGCTCCCCGGTACCGAGGTCGCGGATTTCCGTGCCGGGGGGTACCGGAAGGTAGAGATCATCGCCTGAGGCGCCTGTCATGGTCTTGCCCTTCCCGTGCTGGCCGCGGTCCGCCTTCCACGATGTGCGGTAGCGATAGTCCAGCAGGGTGGAGAGGTTGGCGTCTCCCCTCACGTAGATACTCCCTCCGTGTCCGCCGTCGCCACCGTCGGGGCCGCCCTTGGGCACGTACTTGAATCGCGCGAACGAGCTGGAGCCCGAGCCGCCGGTCCCGGCCACGACATGCACCACCGCGCGGTCGATGAACGTCATGGGGCTTGAACCCGTTCCCACACCGAGTCCAGCACCCCGCGGGCGCGCGGATCCAGCGACGGCCGGACGATAGCGAGCGCCGAGTCGAGCACCTCTGGCGCAGCGCCGGCGTGAAGCGCCCCGCGGAGGTGGGAGTGGAGCTGCCGCTCCGCGCCCTGTACCGCCACCTGCGCCACGATGGTGAGCTCCCGTCGCGCCAGGTCGAGCCCGGGCCTCCCCAGCGTCCGCCCGTACCCCTCGGTGACCATCCAGGCGTCGAGCGCGGGGTGGAGCTCCTGGATATTGGACCGCAGCCGCAGGTAGTTGTCCCCGTAAATGGTGCGGCAGACCGCTTCTCCCCGCTCCTGCCACTCCGGAAGGCGGCTGTAGTCCGCGCCGTCTTCCAGCCAATGGGCCGGCCCCAGGATCTGCCGGCAGATGGCCGCGGCGATGAGCGCGCGGGGCCAGCCCACCATCAGAGTGGACTGGAGCAGCAGCTCATCCACCCAGGTATCGGGCGCGCCGAGGGCCTGACAGGTGCGGCAGTGCTGCTCGACCAGGACTTCGTCTCCCAGGCCGATGGCGGTGGCCAGCGCAATCAAGGCCGACGTGGAGGCATCGAGCTTCTGCAAGCTCATGCGCCGGCCTGGCGCCGGGGTAACCGGATTACCGCATCAGTCATCGGAGAAACGCAGCGAGCCGGCGGGACGGAGCTCCCCGGTGGTGACACCGCGGGTGTTCACGATCGGCTGCCGGGCGTGGCCGGCCAGCCGGTCCAGCGAGTAGAACCCGGCGCTGGCAGTGGGAGGACGCTCCAGCACCTGGCGCATCACCTCGAGCAGCGCCACCGGCGCCGCGCGGGTGTCGCCGTCCTCGACTTTGAGCGCGATGCCGAGATTCACCCAGCGGAGCGCGGCGCAGTAAATCCCGTCGGCACCGACTTTCGCGATGACGTTGCCGGGCCATTCGGTCATCAGGTCGGTGCAGAGCCGGCCGGTCCCCGCAACCAGGAGGGGATGCTTCATCATCGCCCGGGCGACGCCGAAGGCCGCGCCTTCGGTGGCGGCGCCCAGCCGGGCGTAGGCCAGCGCCATGTTGCGGAGCGGAAGGGCAAAGCAGACGGCGGTGCAGCCGTCCGGCGCGGTCTGGATGCCGGCGCGGGGAGCTCCGGTCCACCGGGTCACCACCTCGAGAATCCGCGCCTGCACCGGATGGCCTTCGGCGTGGTAACCGGCGAGAGGCCAGCCGTGGTGGCGGGCCAGTGCCAGCATGCCGGTGTGCTTCCCGGAGCAGTTGCTCCACTTGGGAGTCATGGTCGCGGTGCCGCACAGAACCGTCTTTGCCACCTCGGCCGAGATCGGGGGATGGAGTCCGCAGGCGAGGTCCTCTTCCTTGACGCCCGCTTTGGCCATGAAGCGGTCCACCCCCTCGAGGTGGGCGGGCTCGCTCGAGTGGGATGCACAGGCCAGCGCCAGCTCGGCGCTTTCCAGACCGAAGCGTTTGTCGACCCCGTCTTCCAGGAGCGGCATCGCCTGAAACGGTTTGGCGGCGGAGCGCCACCAGGCCACCTGATCGGAATCGCCGGCCGAGGCAAGCAGCCGGCCGTCGGCGCGCACCACGGCGACGGCCACCCGATGGGTTGATTCCACCAGGGGGCCGCGGGTGGCTTCGACGCGGAAAGCGGGGGCTGTCATGTGGGGGGGAAGATAGCGGCGCGGCGGGGGAGCGCGGATTACCTTTCCCGCCCATGCGTCCCACCCCTTCCCAGCCCCCGATCGCCCGCGACCGCCTGATTCAGCTCTTGGACCGGATGAAGAGCCGGCGGATCGTGGTCATCGGCGACGTGATGCTGGACCGCTATCTCCTGGGCGATACCCACCGGGTCTCTCCCGAGGCGCCGGTGCCGGTCATCACCATCCGGGAAACCCGGAGCGCGCTGGGCGGCGCGGCCAATGTCGCGGCCAATGTGTCGGCCATCGGGGCCTCCTGCCGGCTGGTGGGTGCGGTGGGTGACGACAGCCATGCCGCGGCGATCAAGGCCGAGCTGGCGACCGCTCGGCTGGAGGACCGGCATCTGGTGGCGATATCGGGCCGGCCCACCACCACCAAGACCCGGGTGCTGGCCCGCAATCAGCAGGTGGTGCGGATCGACGAGGAGGTCGAGGTTCCCGTCGAAGGCCAGGACCAGGAGCGGCTGATCTCCACCGCGCTGGCGGCCCTGGTGGATGCCGATGCCCTGGTGTTCGAGGATTACAACAAGGGCGCGCTGACCGAGGCGCTGATCACGGCGGCGATTGCCGCGGCCCGGCGCCGGGGCATACCGGTAGTGGTGGACCCCAAGTTCCGGAACTTCTTCGCGTACCGGGGGGCCACGGTGTTCAAGCCCAACCGGCGCGAGCTGGAAGCGGCGCTGGGCGCCACCCTGGACCTCTCGGGGCAGAATGCCCTCCAGGAGGCGCGGGCCAGGCTCGAGGTGGACAATCTGCTGCTGACGCTGGGATCGGAGGGAATGGTGCTGGTGACCAACGATCAGGCGGTGATCCACATTGCGAGCCTGGCCCGGGAGGTGTTCGACGTCTCCGGCGCGGGGGACACGGTGACGGCCTGGGTGGCGACCGCGCTCGCGGCAGGGGCGACGATGCGCGAAGCCGCCAATCTGGCGAACTACGCCGCGGGGCTCGAGGTGGCCAAGGCGGGGGTGGCGACGGTTTCGCCGGGCGAGGTGCTGGCGGTGCACGAGGAGCGGCACGACGCCATCGGACGGCTGCGCAGGGGCGGGGTGATCTGACGGTGAACGGTCAACGGTGAACGGTGAACGGGACAAACCAGTCATCGCGAGGCCCGGAGGGCCGAAGCGATCCCGCCGCCCCGCGTTGACCCCCTCCCCCCAAATAGGTAGTTTCCCCCTCCCGGAATCCGGGCGATTAGCTCAGCTGGTTAGAGCGCGCGCCTCACATGCGCGAGGTCGGGGGTTCGAGCCCCTCATCGCCCATCCAAGACGCAAAGGCGCAAAGACGCAAGGACGCAAAGTTGAATCACTTTGCGTTGTTGCGTCGTTGCGTCTTACGGACGGATCCCGAACCCGACCGCAAACACCAGGTCGTTCTGCCGCTGGTTCTGCGGAGCGATGCCTCGGGTCGGCAGCTTGCCCTGATCGAACGAGCTCATCATGTACCGTACTTCGGCCATCACCTCGATCGGACCGGTCCGGACCCCAAGATCG
>DATFGC010000052.1:0-4097 GCA_035249765.1 Gemmatimonadales bacterium
CCGCCACACGTTGAGGCCGCCGCCGTCGGCGCCCACCACGGTCCACTCGGAGCGCTCGCCGAGCAAATACCGCGGGTAATCTCCCCGGGCGGCCCCGGTTGCCACGGCGCTGAAGAAGGCGTTCCTGGTGGCGGACCACTCCAGCGGCTCGATCACCAGCTCGCGCAGCCCGGCGCGTCCCCCGCCCAGGAGTTCGAGCCGGAGATAGCGCGATTCGGTGTCGGGCAGATAGAGATGATCCCGCCGCCGGAGTCCGGCCGGACGCCGGGCGACCGCACGCCATTGCCGGCCGTCGTCGGAGACCCGAACCGCGAATCCCGGCGCTGCAAAGCCGGCCCAGACCAGGGTCACGCCGCCGAATTCCCGGGGGCGCAAAAAGTCCACCGTGACCATCGCCCCCGGTCCGGCGGGCTCCCAGCTGGTGGTGGTATCGCCGTCGAGCAGCGCCCGCGCGGAGTGTCCGGCACGGCTGGAGCTTGCGGTGACCCGGGGCGTCAGCGCGTAAGGTCCCAAATCGGGAGCCGGCGTCAGGGTGAGGTCATCCAGCCAGATCCGTCCTGCTCCGCCGCCCTGCCCAGCGGTGACGACCAGCTCGATGGCCGCGACGGTGTCCAGGACTCCACCGCCCCGGGGCCCCCAGGCGAACGAGATTTGCCGCTTGCGAACCGTGATTTTGTGCCACGACCCATCGAAGACCCGGTCCCGCTCGGTGTACCACCAGACGTTCTCGCCGCTCCGGTCCACCAGCTTGAACTCGAGCGTGTTAGGGCGGGCCTCGCCCTTTATCCAGAAGCTCCAGGCGTAGTTGGGCGGGAGAGGAATCGCGGCGCTGCGGCGGGCGATGGCGTATCCGCCCCCGGCGGTGAACGAAAAATCCATCCGCAGGGCCCGGCCGGTCCGGCCCCGGTCGCCCGACAGCCGGAGCTCCACGCCATCGGCGGGGTGGGCCGACCAGGGCTCGATCCGCTCGAAGCCGTCGACCAGCACCGGTGCGCCCGCGGCGGCCTGCAGCAGCGCCAGCCAGGCGAGGTTCATCCCTTGACGCTTCCCGCCATGATGCCCTGGATGTAGTAGCGCTGCAGGAACAGGAAGGCGAGGAAAACCGGCAGCACGGTGACGACCGCGCCCCCCATCATCAGCTCCACATCCTGCACGTGCTCGCCCGCGAGGTTGGCGAGGGCCACCGGCAGGGTGTAGCGGGAATCGTCCGAGAGGACGATGAGGGGCCACATGAAGTCGTTCCAGGCGCTGAGGAAGGTGAACACGCCGAGGGTCGCGAGCACCGGGCGGAGCGCGGGGAGCACCACCGAGCGGAAGATCCGGAACTCGCTGGCGCCGTCGAGCCGCGCCGCATCCAGCAGGTCGTCGGGAATCGACAGGGCGTACTGGCGAACCAGGAAGATCCCGTAGATCGGCGCCAGCACCGGAATCATCGCGCCGAACAGGGTGTTGATCAGCCCCATCTCCCGGAGCATGATGAACATCGGCAGCATGGCCACCTGCCCCGGAATCACCATCCCGGCCAGCAGCACCCGGAACAGCCGGTCCCGGCCCCGGAACCGCAGCTTGGCGAAGGCGTATCCCGCCATGCCGGTGATCAGCACCGCCAGGACGGTCCCTCCCAGCGCGATGATCAGGCTGTTGAGGAAATAGCGGCCCAGGTTGTAGCTGGTGAAGAGGGTACGGTAGTGCTCCAGCGTCGGATCGGCGGGGAGCAATGGCGGCGGCGAGGTGTTGGCTTCGCCCGCCGCCATGAAGGACGCCGAGACCATCCACAGGAGGGGCCCCATCGCCAGGGCCGCGGCGATGAGCAGCAGGCCGTTGTAGCCGGCGACCCGCAGCCGCTCCGGCGCCCTCATGGCTGAGCGCTCCGGCGCAGCCGGAGCTGCAGCAGAGTTCCCCCCAGGGTCAGGAGGAAGAGCACCACCGCGATGGCCGCGGCCAGCCCCAGCCGCCACCAGCGGAAACCCTGCTCGTACATCAGCAGCACCAGGGTGGTGGTGCTCTTGAGCGGTCCTCCCTGGGTCATGACGTAGGGCTCACTGAAAATCTGGAAAGACGCGATCATGGTCACCACGCCCACGAATACGAAGGTCGGCCCCAGCATCGGGAGGGTGATGTGGCGGAGCCGGTTCCAGGCTCCGGCGCCGTCCAGGGCGGCGGCCTCGTAGAGCTCCTCCGGAATGCTGGAGAGCCCGGCGAGGAAGACCAGCATGTTGTACCCGAAGTTCTTCCAGACCGAGAGCAGGATGATGGACGGCATGGCCCAGTTGGGATCGCCCAGCCAGTCGATAGGACCGAGGCCCAGGAACCCCAGCCCCGCATTCAGCAGTCCGTACTGCGGATGGTAGATGTACCGCCACACCAGGGCGACCGCGACCAGGGTAGTCACCCAGGGGGCGAAGAAGGCGCTGCGGAAGAACGGCTTGAGCCGGGTGAGCTTGGAGTGCACCAGCAGCGCGGCCGCGAGGGACGCGGCCGCCGACAGCGGTCCGCCCACCATCACGAAGTACAGGGTGTTCCGGAGCGCCTGCCAGAACAGCGGCATGGCCATCAGATCGGCGTAGTTCTTGAGCCCGACGAACCGGGTGCTCTTGAAATCGCCGATGGAGTAGATATCGAAGTCGGTGAAGGAGAGCAGCAGCGCACTGGCCACCGGAATGGCGAAGAACACCCCGATCAGGGTCATCGCCGGGGTGATGAACCCCAATCCCGCCCGGGCTTCCGAGCGGCCTTCTCCTCGAGTCACGGCATGCCGCCGGTGCGCCGGGCCTTGAGATACCGCCGCCGCTCCAGCAGCCGGTCCACGTCGGCGTCCATGGCGGCCAGCGCCTCGGCGGCGGACTTGCCGCCCCGCACCGCTGCCTCGGTGTGGTCCATGATCTTGGTGGTGACTTCCTCCCACTCGGGTACCATGGGAGTCGGGACCGCGCGTTCCAGCTGGATCCGGAACGCCTCGGCCTCGCGATCACCGGCCAGGGCCGGGTCGGTCCAGGCCTCCCGGCGGGCGGGAAGGTCGCCGGTCAGCCGATAGAATTTCGCCTGCTGCGCGGGCCGGGAGAGATACTCGATCAGCTGCAGCGCCCGGGCCCGGTGGCGGGAGGCGCGGAAGACCACCAGACTCGATCCCCCCGCGAGGGAGACCCCCGAGGCGGCGCCGGCAGGACCCGGAAGCGGCGCGGTGCCCCAGCTATCGGCAAGGTCGGGTGGGAGACGACGGCGGAATTCCCCCAGGTTCCAGGGACCCGTGATGTACATCGCGAAGGAGCCCCGGCCGAATTCCTGGTAGAGATTGGCCATCTCGGTGTTGCTCACCGGCGCCGCGAGGCCGTCCCGGTAGAGGGAAAGCAGGAACTCGAAGGCGCGGGCGTAAGCCGGCTGGCGGAATCCTCCGAATCCCTCGTCGCTGACCAGGGCCGCTCCCTGCTGGAGCCCCAGGATGACCATGGGCGGCCATTCGTTGATCGGGAGAAAGATCGGGAACGCCCCGGGTGCCATGACCCGTTTCATGGCCAGCATCGCCTGGCGCCATCCATCCCAGGTGTCCGGCATCGCCGCATAACCCGCACGGGCCAGGATGTCCTTGCGGTAGAACATCACCCGGGTATCGACGTACCAGGGCACCCCGAAGAGGGTATCCGCGACCACATTGGTCGCCACGATGCCGGGGAAATAGCTGCTGTCGGAGAGCCGGGCCGCCACCGGCGCAAGCGCGCCCAGGGTCACCATCTCCGGAATCCAGGTATTGCCCATCTGGGCCAGGTCGGGCGTCGCCCGGCCGACGATGGCGGTCAGCAGCTTCTCGTGCGCCGCGCTCCAGGGCATCTGCTGCACCCGGATGCCCTGGCCGGGGTATTCCCGGACGAAGTCCCGCACCAGCTCCTGGACCACTTCGCCCTCCCGGCCGAAGGCCCAGAAACGGAGGGAGTCGTCGTCGCGCGACGGGGAACACGCCACGAGGAGCGACGCAAAGACGCAAGGACGCAAGGACGCAAGGTGGTTCTCTTTGCGTCTTTGCGTCTTTGCGCCGTTGCGTCCCTGGCCGCCTGCTCGCCCCAGTCCGACGACGACTCCCTCCGTTTCTGGGCCTTCGGCCG
>DATFGC010000053.1:0-2395 GCA_035249765.1 Gemmatimonadales bacterium
TGTCCTGGTAGGGCCGTGAGGTCGTGAGGGCGTCGTAGATCTCCACCGCGCCGATGATGCGCGCGCCCATCGGAATCGCGTCGCCGGCCAGCCCGTCGGGGTAGCCCCGCCCGTCCCACCGCTCGTGATGGCTCCGCACGAAACCGATGACCGGGCCGAGATGGGTGAGCGGAGCCAGGATGTCCGAGCCGGTGACCGGATGGGCCTTCACGTGCTCGAACTCCTCGTCGGTGAGCGGCCCGTGCTTGTTGAGGATCTCTTCCCTGATCCCGATCTTGCCGATGTCGTGCAGCCGTCCCCCGGTGCGGATCGCCTCCACCTGCTCGTCTCCCATGCCCAGCTCGGCGGCTACCATCGCGGCGAAATCCGCGACCCGTGCGCTGTGCCCCCGGAGGTAGGGTTCCTTGGCCTCGAGCGCGTTGACCAGCGCCTCCAGGGTGGCCACCGAGATCCGCTCCAGGTTGGCCCGCTCGATCCGGAGCTCGGCGGTGCGCAGGGCCACCTCTTCCTTGAGCCAGTGGTTGATCTTGTCGCTCTCCATCCGACTCTCGCGCCGGCGGAGCGCCCGCTCGATGGCCTGGGAGAGATCGCCCAGATCCACCGGTTTCGTCAGATAGTCCATCGCGCCCCGCTGCATGCAGAGCGTGGCGCTGGCCGCGTCGTTGACGGCGGTCAGCATCAGGATCGCGGCGTTGGGCTCGAACTCGAGCAGGCGGGGCACCAGGTCGGCGCCGTTGGCATCGGGGAGGCGGACGTCGAGCAGAATCCCGGCGAGCTTGTGGCGGCGCACCGCGTTCACCGCCTCGTCAC
Source organism: Gemmatimonadales bacterium (assembly GCA_035249765.1). GTDB lineage: Bacteria > Gemmatimonadota > Gemmatimonadetes > Gemmatimonadales > GWC2-71-9 > JABFSM01. The sequence goes on from DATFGC010000053.1 coordinate 811, forward strand.
CGGTTGACGCCACGATCACATCGTAGCCCTGGGCGCTGAGGGCGCGGGAGAGCGCGGTCCGGATGGATTCCTCGTCGTCCACGACGAGGAGCGAGGTCTGGTAGGCGGGCTGCGTGGTCCGTTCCACGGGGAAAAGGTAACTAGGGGCCAGGGAGCTAGGGAGCTAGGGTCGAGGGAATGCAGCAAGGGACTATGAGATCTTATAGGTCACCATGTGAGGGGACGGCAAGTCTGCGGAGTCATGGCGAGCCGCCGTGGCGGCGAAGCAATCTCAGAGATCGCCACGGCCCCTTCGGGGCCTCGCGATGACTTGTTCCCTGGCTCCCTGGCTCCCTGGCTCCCTGGCTCCCTGGCTCCCTGGCTCCCTAGCCCCTAACCTACGAACTCCACTTCCACCCGGTGCGGAATGATCCCCGCCTCATACGCCCGGTCCAGCAACAGCCGCACCGCGGCCCGGCCCCGCTCGCCGTAATCCACGGTCCACTGGTTCACGTACATCCCCACGAACCGTTCGGTCTTTTCCTCCCCGATCCCGCGGTTGTAGCGGCTGGCGTGCGCCAGCGCTGGGGCACGGTGGGCCAGCGCGTACTCGATGCTGGCCCGGAGGTCGCGTGCGATCTGCGCCGTGAGCGCCGGCCCCAGGTCGCGGCGCACCACGTTCCCGCCCAGCGGCAGCGGCAGCCCGGTCTCGGCCAGCCACCAGGCTCCCAGATCCTCCCACAGCTCGAACCCGTCGTCCGCGTAGGTGAGCTGTCCCTCATGGATCAGCAGCCCCACGTCCACCGTGCCGGCTTCAACCGCCGCGCCGATCCGGTCGAAGGGAATCACCACCGCCTCGATGTCGGGCTGGTAGAGCTTGAGCGCCAGGTAGGCGGTGGTCCGGAGTCCCGGCACCCCCACCCGTAGCCCGGCGATGCCGGTCCGGGGGTCGTCCGGCCGGGGCCGCCGCGACACCAGCCGGGGTCCGTATCCGTCGCCCATGGAGGAGCCGCTGGCCAGCAGGACGTAGCGGTCCGCCAGGTAGGCGTAGGCGTGAATCGACACCGCCGAGACCTCGAGCTCTCCGGTGAGGGCCCGCTGATTGAGGGTCTCGATGTCCGCCAGCTCGTGGACGTAGCGGAGGTCGCCGGTGTCGAGCTTGTGCTCCGCCAGCGCGTAAAACATGAACGCGTCGTCGCTGTCGGGAGAATGGGCGACGTGGATGGTCCGGGTCATGATCCCCGTCCCAGGCTGGCCTTCGCCCGGGTCCTGAAATCGTCGAGGATCGGCTTGTGGTCGGCGTACTCCGCGCGGCCCGCCCGGAGCTCGGCCGGCTCGTCCCGCAGGAAATCCCGGTAACTCGCGTTGAGGGCGGCGGCATCGTTGCGCCGGTCGGCCACCTCCCCCCGGATGATGTGCCCGAACAGGTGGCCGGGCGCCAGCGCCTGGATGGTGTCGGCCAGCGCCAGCGCCGAAGGGAAGTCCCCGATCACCAGGTGGATGGTTGCGGCGTGATAGCGGGCATCGGCGTCGGCATCGGGCATCATGCTGTAGGCGCCCAGCGCCATCGGGGCAAACTGTACCACCGTCACCGTATCTCCACTCT
>DATFGC010000054.1:0-9829 GCA_035249765.1 Gemmatimonadales bacterium
GTCGCTCTCGCCGAGATAGCAGAAGGAGATCCCCTCGATGCCCGGAAGAATCCGCTCGATCTGGATGAGCCCGGAGTCCTCCCGCTTGGGCAGATCCACCTGGGTCTTGTCCCCGGTGACCACCACCTTGCTGTTCACCCCGAGCCGGGTCAGGAACATCTTCATCTGCGCGCCGGTGGCGTTCTGGGCCTCGTCGAGGATGATGAAGGCGTCGTTCAGGGTGCGCCCCCGCATGTAGGCCAGCGGTGCGATCTCGATGGTCCGGAGCTCCAGCGCCTTCTGGACCCTCTCCGGGGGCATCATGTCCTCCAGGGCGTCGTAAAGCGGGCGCAGGTAGGGATCCACCTTGGCCTGGAGGTCACCGGGGAGAAAGCCCAGCGATTCGCCCGCTTCCACCGCAGGACGTGCCAGGATGATCCGCTTGACCCGCTTGCGGGCCATGGACTCGACGGCCTTGGCCACCGCCAGGTAGGTCTTTCCGGTGCCCGCGGGACCGATGCCCACCACGATGTCGGTGCTGGCGATGGCCTGAACGTAGTCGCGCTGCCCCGGCGTCTTGGGCGCAATGGCCCGGCGCAGTCCGGGCAGCACGATCTTCCCTTCGCCTCCCGCGAGCGGACCATCCACCGGCACCCCGTCGGAGGCGAAGCGGTAGACGTCTTCGACCGACACCGGCTCACCGATCCGGGCGATGTCGAGGAGGCCCTGCGCCACGCTGGCGGCCCGCTCCACCTGCTCGGCGGTCCCGGTGATGCTCAGGGATTCACCGCGCAGCGACACCCGGGCCGAGGTGGCGCGCTCCAGCTCGGAGAAGTTGACGTCGTTGACGCCGCCCAGCAGCAGCGGATCGGCGCCTTCGATGCTGATGCGCTGGGTGATTTCTTCCGCACCGGGACCTTTCATCCGGTCACCTGCAAGTGGAGCGCCGCCAGGTCGGCGGCGGCGACCGAGGTGGGAGCCCCTTCGAACAGCGCGCGCGCCGCCGTGGTCTTGGGAAACGCGATGACGTCCCGCAGCGAGGGTGCCCCCGCGAGGAGCATGGCCACCCGATCGAAGCCCACCGCGAAGCCGCCGTGGGGAGGCGCCCCGGCGGCGAGCCCGTCGAGCAGAAACCCGAAGCGGCGCCGGATCTCTTCCGGCGGAATCCCGAGGAGGCCGAACACGATCCGCTGCACCGCGGGGTCGGTGATCCGAATGGATCCGCTGCCCAGCTCGTTGCCGTTGTACACCGCGTCATAGTGCAGCGCCCGGCAGCGGGCCGGCTCGCTCTCGAGGAAGCCGACGTCCTCGGGATGCGGCGCGGTGAAGGGGTGATGCACGAACACCGGCGCGCCGGTCACCGGATCGGGCTCGAAGAGAGGAAAGTCCACCACCCAGAGAAACGCGTGGTCGGTGACGGTCCGGGGGGCGAGACGCCGGATCAGGGCGGTGCGCACGGCGTGCAGCGCGGGCGAGGTCACGGTATCGCTTCCCGCCACCGCAAGCAGGAGATCGCCGGGCGCGGCGTCGAGCGCGTCCAGCGCACCGGCGCCGATCGCCTTGACCCCCTGCCCCTCCCACCCGTCGGCCTTGCGGGCCCAGACCAGCCCGCCGGCGCCCGCGTCCCGCGCCAGGGCGGCGAAGCCGTCGAGGTCCTTCCGCGACACGGCCTCCGCGCCGCCGGCCAGGATCCCCCGAATGCGCCCGCCCGCCCCGACCGCCTCGCGGAGAAACGGCGCCGAGCCCGGGCCCGCCAGCCGGCTCAGGTCCCGGATCTCGAATCCATAGCGGAGATCGGGCTTGTCGATTCCGAACCGTTCCATCGCGTCGCGCCAGGAGAGTCGGGAAAAGGGCCGTGAAATCGCGTGGCCCGCCTCCTCCCAGAGGGCCACCAGCACGGTCTCGACCACCGCGAGCACGTCGTCCTGGGAAACGAAGGACGCCTCCAGATCGATCTGGGTGAACTCGGGCTGCCGGTCGGCGCGAAGGTCCTCGTCCCGGAAGCAGCGGGCGATCTGGAAATAGCGGTCGAACCCGGCCACCATCAGCAGCTGCTTGTAGATCTGGGGCGACTGCGGCAGCGCGTAGAACTCGCCCGGATGCACCCGCGAGGGCACCAGGTAGTCCCGGGCTCCTTCGGGCGTGGGCTTGGTGAGTATCGGCGTTTCCAGCTCCAGAAACCCCTGCGCCGACATGGTCCGGCGGGCCCGCTGCAGCAGGCGGTGGCGGAGGATCAGGTTGGCCTGGAGCTCGGGCCGCCGGAGGTCGAGCACCCGGTGCCTGAGCCGAAGCTCTTCGGCGGGGAGCTCCTCGTTCTCCTTGCGGCCCACTGGAATGGCGGGGGTCTCCGCCGGGCCCACCACCTCGAGTCCGCTGACCTGCACCTCCACCTCACGCGAGACCATCCCCGCATCCCGCGCCGCGTTGGGACGGACCACCACCGTGCCGGTGGCCAGGATGACGGTCTCGACCCCGCAGCCCGCGGCGCGCTCCAGCACGTCCCCGGGGGTGTAGGCGGGATCGAAGGAGAGCTGCACCAGCCCGTTCCGGTCCCGGAGATCGATGAAGACCAGGCCGCCCAGATCGCGGCGGCGGTGCACCCACCCTCCGAGCCGGACCTGACGGCCTGCATCGTCTCGTGTCAGCTGGCCGCCGGAATGGGTTCGCAGTGAGGTGGGGAACATCGCGCAAACGTAACGGGCGCAATGAGGTGGATCAAGCAACGGGTGACTAGATTGTACCGGTGACCACGCCCCTCGATCAGACTCCCGCCGAGGCGCTGACGGCGCTCACCGCGTGGGTCAGGGCCCGCGGGCTCCCCGGCTATCGGGCGGCGCAGATCCATCGCCGCCTGTGGGTGGCGCCGGTCTCCTCGTGGGCTCAGGCGACCGAGCTGCCGGCCGCCCTCCGGGCCGATCTGGAAGCGGAATTCCCGCTGCCGAACCTCCAGCCCGAGACGATCCAGCAGTCCAGCGACGGAACCCGGAAGTATCTCTGGCGGCTGGGGGATGGCGAAGCGATCGAGTCGGTCCTGATTCCGAGCGGCGAGCGCCGCACGCTGTGCATTTCCTCCCAGGCGGGTTGCGCCCTGGGATGCGTCTTCTGCGCCACGGGACGGATGGGATTCCGGCGCAACCTGGCCGCGTGGGAAATCGCCGGACAGGTCCGCCAGATCGTGGTGGACAACCCGGCGGACAAACCGACCAACATCGTGTTCATGGGGATGGGCGAGCCGCTGCTCAACTGGCCCGCGGTCAACACCGCCCTCACCATCCTCAACGACCCGGCGGGACTGGGGATCGGGGCCCGCCACATCACGGTCTCCACCGTGGGGATCGTGCCCGGCATGCTGGCGCTGGCGGCGCGGCCGGAGCAGTTTCGTCTGGCCATCTCGCTGCACGCCCCCGGCCCCGGTCAGCGGCTGCGGCTCATGCCGATCCAGAAGAAATACCCGATGGACGAAGTGCTCCGCGCCGCCCGCGCCTTTCGCAAGCGGATCACCTTCGAATACGTGCTGATCGCGGGGAAGAACGATTCCGACGCCGACGCCGACAAGCTCGCCAAGCTGGCCCATGGACTGGGGGCCCACGTGAACCTCCTGCCGCTGCATCCGGGAGGGGCGCCGGGACTCGTCCCCACGTCGGGAAACCGGATCCGGGCCTTTGCGGACCGGCTGCGCAACCAGGGGGTCGAGGCGGTGGTGCGGCGGAGCCGTGGACTCGACATCGACGCGGCCTGCGGACAGCTCTTCGTCGCGATGGAAAAGAAACAGCGGCTCGCCACTCGCTGATGCGGGCGCTGCTGGTCGCATTCCTGCGCTTCTCCCTGCGGATCTTCTTCCGCCGGGTCGAGACGGCGGGACTCGACCGGGTGCCGGCGGCGGGACCGTTAATGCTGGTGCTCAATCATCCCAATTCGCTGGTCGATCCGGTGTTCGTGCTCTGCCTCGCTCCCCGCCCGGTGTCCTTTCTCGCCAAGGCCCCCCTCTTCCGGATTCCTCTGGTCGGTGGGCTGGTCCGGGGAGTAGGATCGATTCCGGTGGAGCGGCGCCAGGATCCCGGCGCGGACCTGAGCAAGAACCGGGAGATGTTCGCGCGGGTCCGGGCGCACCTGGAAGGGGGCGGCGCGGTAGCGCTCTTTCCCGAAGGAACCAGCCACAGCGATCCCCGGCTCAAGCCGATGAAGACCGGCGCGGCGCGCATCGGGCTGGGGGTGAACGCCACGGCGCCCCTTCTGATCCAGCCGGTCGGCCTCTTCTACACCGACAAGCGCACCTTCCGCAGCGCGGCGCTGGTGTATTTCGGCGAGCCCTTCGCGGTGCAGCCCGAGCCGCTGGACGCCGCAGGGGAGCCGCCACCCGAGCGGGTCAAGGAGCTCACCGACCGGATCGGCCGGGCGCTGGGCGACGTCACCCTCCAGGCCGACGCCTACGAGGCCCACGATTTCGTCGCTCGCACCGAGCGCATCCTGGCCAGCGCGCGCCGGGAGCGCGACGACGCACCCCGGCCCGAGCTGGCCGAGGAGTTCGCCTTCCGGCGCCGGGTGCTGGCGGGCTACAACGCGCTCAAGGCCCGCGATCCCGACCGTCTGGAAGGCATTCGTCGGCGGGTGCTGCGCTACGAGGACAAGCTGCGGGGCGCGGGAATCGATCCCTGGGATGTGCCGGTGGGCCGCTTCAGCGCCGGCGGCGTTCTGCTCCGCACCGGGGTGTTCCTGCTGCGATTCCTGGTGCTCCTGCCGCTCGGCCTGCCGGGACTCCTGCTCCATTTCCTCCCCTACCGGCTGGTGGGCGTGCTGTCCCAGCGCGCGGTGGGCAAGTACGACGACATTCTCGCCACCGCCAAGGCGGCCAGCGCGTTCATCGTCTTTCCCCTCACCTGGACCGGGGTCGCGGCGCTGGCCTTTCGCTGGGGCGGCTGGCCGGCTGCCGCCGTCGCGCTGGCGCTCGCACCGCTCAGCGGATACTCCGCGCTTCGGCTGGCCGAGCTGGCGGATCGGGCCATCGGCGCGGCGCGGGCGGTCGGGCTCTGGCTGCTGGGTCGCCGCAGCTTTCTCCATCTCCAGATCGAGCGACGGGTGCTCCGGGAAGACATCCTGGTCATCGCGGCGGAGCTCGGCGTCTAGCTCAGGGCCGGAGTCCGGGCGGGGCCCGGTAGTCGTTGCCCAGAATGACGGTGACGTCCAGCCGAAGCAGCGTGTCGGTGGCGACCCGGACGGCGGAAGCGCCCAGCACCCGGGCAACCCGCACCGCGGCGGCGGAATCCCCCCGCCGGGCCAGCGCCACGGTTGGCGCGCCGGTTTCCCGGACGGTGCCGAAGTAGACCACATCGAAGCCCGCCCGCCGCAGCACCCGGGTCGCGGCCCGGGCCAGCCCGCGGCGACCCGAGCCGTTCAACACTTCCACCAGCACCCGCTTCCCCTCCGGACCCGCTGCGGATCCCTGCGGGGTGGCTTCCTCCCCGCATCCGGCGGACGAACCGGCCAGCAGCGCGAGCGCGAGCGAGAGCGCCGACCGCCTCATTCGCCCGGGGGCTTCTGCGCCAGACTGTTCCAGAACCGGTAGGTCGGCTCGGGAATGGACCAGCCGAATTCGATCGAGTACGCCAGGCGCCGCCGGGCCACTTCGTAGAGAACGCCGTCGGGATCGACCGGGAAACGGTTGGCGAGCGCCGCGCGCCCCACCCGGTCGAAGGACCGGCCCGGCTCCAGAAAATCGGCGCAATACAGCACCCGCCCCACCCGGTCCCAGCCGGCATATCCGAGCGAGTGATAGCGCACCGCGTCGAGCACGCCCCGGTCGGCTTCTCCTTCCGCCTCGGCCCGGGCCGCACTGGCTGGGCCATGGAGGAGCTCGACCGGTCCCGGAAGACCGGGCGCCCATTGGGCCAGTTCCTCGGGAGAAGCATCCCGCAGCGCGTCGTGCAGCCACGCGGCGCGGAGCCAGCGGTCGAGCTGGTCCCGGGACGCTTCCATCGCGGCCCCCCAGCGGGTGACCAGGGCCACCACCCGCTCCACATGCGCGAGGCGCTTGGGACGAACCCGTGCCCAGGCAGGGAGGGCCGGCGCCGGAGCGGGTGTGCTCATCCCGTCACCACCCCTGGCCGGCCAGCGCGGCCAGCTCCTCCCGCCAGAAGGAGCGCTGGCCGAGCCCGGGATGCGGCAGGGTGAGACCCGGCTCGTCCATCAGAACGTCGCCGAACCGGACCAGATCGAGGTCCAGGGTGCGGGATGCCCAGCGCTCCCGGCGATGGCGGCCCGCTTCGGCCTCGATCCGCTGGCAGGCGTCGAGGAGGGCGCGGGGCGCGAGGGTGGTCTCGAGCGCCACCATCTGGTTGAGATAGGGAGGCTGATCCAGTCCGCCCAGCGGCTCGGTCTCGTCGATGGGCGACGCGCCGAGCAGCACGGTGCCGGGCAGCCGGGCCAGCCGGTCCCGCGCCAGCGCGAGGTAGCCGTGACGATCGCCCAGATTGCTCCCCAGCGCCACATACGCCCGGGGCATTCATCCCTCGACGGCGAAATGGCGGGCGATGTCCCTGAGCTCGCCGGCGACCCGCTCGAGCTGGCCGATCGCCGATTCCAGCTCGGCCTGGCCCCGGGTGGCTTCGCCGGCTTCGCGGGCCAGCGACTCGGTCTGGCCCCGCGCCCGCAGCGCGGCATCGGCGAGCTGGCGGATCTGGGCCGAGAGCCGGCGACTGGCCGCTTCGTGGGCGATTTCCGATTCGGCGATGGCCCGCGACTGGGTGCCCGCCTCCTGGGTGGCCGCCACGATCGCATCGAGGGCCCGGGCGGTATCTCCGGACAGTTCTCCCACGTCCTCGACCAGCTGTTCGCCCCGCTCCATCTGGGTGCTGATGCCGGAAACCTCTCGCGAGATATCGATGACCAGACGGCTGGCGTCGGCGCCGGCGGCGGCGCTCTGGAGGGCGAGTTGGCGGATTTCTTCGGCCACCACCGCGAAACCCCGCCCCGACTCGCCGGCCCGATGCGCTTCGATCGAGGCATTGAGCGCGATCACGTTGGTCAGCTCGGCGATTTCCTGAATGGAGGTGAGGAAGGCGCGAATCCTTCCGGTGGCCGCCCCCAGCGCCGTGACCGAGCGGGAGCTGTCGGCCACGAATGCCTGGACATGCACCAGTCGGTCCACCGCGACTTCGATCTCCTGCCGGTGCTTGGAGGCCGCTTCCGCGGCGGACGCGCTGACCCGCGCCGCGTGGGCCCCGGCCTCGGCCGCCGACTCGGACAGCCGGCCCAGCTCGGCGGTTGCCTCCAGACCGGTCCGCGCAAAGCTCTCCTGGCTCGAGGCATCCCGCCGCATATTCTCCGAGGCGAGCTGCAGGGCCAGCGCCGAAGACCGGAGTGAATTGGCCGCCCGCGCGAGCGCGTGGATCTGGCCGCCGATCTTCTCCACCGTTTCAAGCAGGGGGCGGCGCAGCTCGGCGATCTGAATGGCCGCGGAGATCTGGCCGGCGATGGCCCGCATGGCCGAGCGGTCCCGGGAGCGGTAGTGATGCCGCTTGTGATGCTCGAGCTCGAGCGTGCCGATCACCCGGTCGGCATAGCGCAGGGGATGGAACGCGATGGTGCGGATGCCGGGATCGGGATACTGGAGGACCGGATCCCGCAGCGTGTCGTCGATGATCAGCGGCTCGCCCCGCTCGACCACCCGGGCGCGAAACGCCTCCAGCCCGGGATCGGGGGCGTTGCGAACCGGCCGCCCCTGCTGCCCGCGATAGGCGAGCGTGAGGGCGGCGTCCCCGGTGCGGTAGATCCGGAAATCGCCCCAGTCCAGCAGCCGGTAGGCCAGCTGCTCGATCTGCTCGAAGGAGGTCCGCAGACTCAAGTTGCTGGTGATCGTGGCCTGCATGGTGTGGACCTTGTTCAGGTCCTCGGCGGAGATCGCCTCCTCCAGCAGCGCCCGGGTCACCAGCCCCGACACCGCGAGCGCCGACGCCACCACCATCCAGCCCGCGGGGGTGAGCTGGGAAAGCGCCCAGATGAGGATCGCGGCGCCCAGCAGGGTCATGAGATAGGCGATGATCTCCCAGCGGAGAATGAACAGCCGTTCCTCGATCTCGAGCTTGCCCCGGAGGATCAGGGAGAGGTAGAACAGCACCCGGGTCACGGCAAAGTAGGTGCCGGCCAACACCACGAACGGAGCCATGAAGTCGAGCGACAGGGTGCTCGCCCCGCTCACCTGGAGGGCCAGGGCGTAGAATCCGTAGGCCACCGCGAAGCCCAGGGTCTCCCGGCCGGCGTTGACCGCCGCGACCCCAACCGGCTTGCGGGTCAGCAGCAGGTCGGCCAGGAACACCCCGCCCGCCAGGCCAAGGACCGCGACCGAGGGGGGCGTGGCCAGCGCAGCCACCAGGGCGGCGATACCGATCTGGGTCAGGTAGGAGAATTTGCTGAGCCGCACCGGGGCCAGCCGCAGCAGGCCCACCGAGATCAGCACGACGAGCAGGGAGACCGGCTGGGCGGTCCAGCGGTTGTCCACCACGGCGGTGGCCAGGACCAGGCCGGGACCCGCGATCGAGAGTCCGCGGGCATAGCGCTGCAACAGCCGGCTCTGCGCGTCCTGCGCCATGGGATCAGAGAAAATAATCGCCGACCGTGAGACTGTAGCGGTCCGGGTTGGTCACCTTCACGATGGAGCGGAGGAAGTTTCCGTCCGCGCCGCGCTCGGTGAGATCCACCGCGACGCCCGGCGCCGCCAGGGCGCCGCCGGTGGGATCGATCGCGATGCGGACCACCGGGCGGTTCAGCATTTCGCGGTCCGGGTTGGCCTGGGCCACGATACCGACCTCGAAGGTGTCCAGGATGACGCAGGTCCCGATCGGATAGATCCCGATCAGGTTGATCAGCGCCTTCACCACCACCGGATCGTAACCCCGCCGGGGGTTGGTCCACATCTCCCGCAGCACCTGGTCGGGCTCGATGGGTATCGTCTGATAGGCCCGCCGGGTGGTGGCGGCGTCGAATCCGTCGGCGACCGCGACCAGCCGGGAGAAAATCCCCAGGGTGCGGGAGCGGATCGCCCGGGGGTATCCGGTGAGGTCGGTCTTCATGTGGTGCTCATGGGCGACCAGGATCGACTTGTAGGGAATCTCCTCGTAGGCCCGGAGCCCGAACAGGGTCATCGCGCCGCGCCAGGGATGGGCCTGGATCACCCGCCACTCGTCTTCCGCCAGCCCATGGGTCTTGTTGAGAATCTCGATCGGAATCTTGGCCTTGCCGATGTCGTGCAGCAGCGCGGTCATCCCCAGGTCGTAGAGCTGCAGCTTGGTGAGGCCGATCTTCCGGCCCAGCGCCACCGAGAAGATGCAGACGTTGACCGAATGGGTGAAGGTATACTCGTCGTAGTCGCGCAGGGTGGTCAGCCCCATGATCGAGGTCTCGTTGGTGAGGACCTGGTCGACGATCATCTGGACCGCGCGCTTCACCTTCTTGACGCTGCTGGTCCGCCCCATCCGGATGCTGTTGACCACTTCCTTGGTGACCGCCACGCCCTGGGCATAGGTCCGCTTGGCGACCTCCCGGGCCTCCTGGGCGTTGAGCTCCTCGGTGACCGCCGACACCGGCTCGAATTCCAGGTGAGGCGTGTTGGCCTGCCCCAGCCGCTCCACCAGCGCGAGGTAGCGGTCCTCCACGGTGGTGTCGGCGGAGATACTGAGCAGGATGCTGAGCAGGGCCTGCCATTCCCGCCGCTCGACGCCGACGTGGGTGCGGAACACCCCGATATCGAAGCCGCGGAGGGTCGTCAGCAGGTTGCTGAAGGCGGCGAAATTATCGAGCTCGAGGCGGAGGCGGGTGCCGTTGATGAACAGGAAATCGCCCGCCAGGCGGAGCTCCA
>DATFGC010000055.1:0-7541 GCA_035249765.1 Gemmatimonadales bacterium
GTGCGGCCCCGCACCTGGTCGGCGACGGCCAGGAGGCGTTCGGTGGCATCGGGGCGGCGGTTCAGCACCACATCCTCGACCCGCTCGAGCAGCTCGGCGGGAATGTCGCTGTAGATCGGGAGCGCCCCGGCGTTCACGATCCCCATGTCCATGCCGGCCCGGATGGCGTGGTACAGGAAGACGGTGTGGATCGCCTCCCGGATCGGATCATTGCCGCGGAAGGAGAACGACACGTTGCTGACGCCGCCGCTCACCCGGACGCCGGGCAGCTCCGCCTTGATCCGGCGGGTGGCTTCGAAGTATTCCACCGCATAGTTGTCGTGGGCCTCGATCCCGGTGGCAATCGCGAAGATGTTGGGATCGAGGATGATGTCCTCGGGCGCGAATCCCGCCTCGTCCACCAGCAGCCGGGTCGCCCGCCCGGCGATGGCGAACTTGCGCTCCGCCGTATCGGCCTGGCCCTCCTCGTCGAACGCCATCACGATCACCGCGGCGCCGTAGCGCCGCACCAGCCGGGCCTGGCGAAGGAACTCGGCTTCACCCTCCTTCATGGAGATGGAGTTGACCACGCCCCGGCCCTGGACGCAGCGGAGCCCGGCCTCGATGACCGACCATTTGGAGGAGTCGATGACCAGGGGGACCCTGCTGATGTCGGGTTCGGAGGCGATCAGCCGGAGGAAGGTTCCCATGGCGCGCTCGGAGTCGAGCATCCCCTCGTCCATGTTGACATCGAGCATCTGGGCGCCGTTGTCCACCTGCTGACGGGCGACCTGAAGCGCGGCGTCGAACTTCCCCTCGAGGATCAGGGCGGCGAACCGGCGGGAGCCGGTGACATTGGTGCGCTCTCCGATGTTCACGAACAGGGTGTCGGGCCCCACCGTGAGAGGCTCCAGCCCGGACAGCCGGAGCCGCGCCGGGGGCGTCGGTCGCACCCGGGGCGGAAGACCCCGGACCGCTTCGGCGATGGCGCGGATGTGGGCCGGGGTGGTCCCGCAGCAGCCCCCGACGATGTTGAGAAAGCCGTGCTCGGCAAATTCCCGGAGCACGCCCGAGGTCACTTCCGGGGTTTCGTCGTATCCGCCGAATTCGTTGGGGAGGCCGGCGTTGGGATGACAGCTCAGATACACCGGGGCTACCCGGGAGAGCTCCTGGACATAGGGGCGGAGGGCCCGCGCGCCCAGGGCACAGTTCAGTCCCACCGAGAGGGGGCGGGCGTGCATGACCGAATGCCAGAAGGCCTCGGTGGTCTGGCCCGACAGGGTTCTCCCGCTCTGGTCGGTAATGGTTCCGGAGATCATCACCGGCAGGCGGATCCCGTGCTCCTCCTGCCAGGCATCGATGGCGAAGAGGGCAGCCTTGGCGTTCAGGGTGTCGAAGATGGTCTCGACCAGCAGGAGGTCCACTCCGGATTCGACCAGCGCACCGGTGGCCTCGCTGTAGGCGGACACCAGCTGCTCGAAAGTCACGTTGCGGTACCCGGGGTCGTTCACGTCGGGCGAGATGGACGCCGTGCGGCTGGTGGGTCCCAGCACCCCCGCCACGTAGCGGGGACGCGACGGGTCGGCCCGCTCGAAGGCGTCCGCAGCCTCGCGCGCTACCCGCGCCGCGGCGCGGTTCAGCTCGGCGGCCAGCCCCTCCATCCGGTAGTCCGCCATGGAGATGGCGGTGGAGTTGAACGAATTGGTTTCGATGATGTCGGCGCCCGCGGCGAGATACTCGGTGTGAATCCCGCGGATGAGGTGGGGCTGGGTTACCGACAGCAGGTCGTTATTGCCCCGGAGATCAACCGGCCAGTCGGCGAACCGGGTCCCGCGATAATCCGACTCGCTCAGCCGATGGGACTGGATCATGGTGCCCATGGCCCCGTCGAGCACCAGGATGCGCTGCTGGAGCAGCCCATCGAGGCGGGCGAGCCGGGCGGTCCGCGCGGCTGAGTCCGGTGGCCGGGGCATGGGTCGAGGCGTCTCCCAAAAAACGGAAATCCCGAGGCTAAAACGGCCCCGGGCAGCGTTTTAGCGATTATTTAACGTGGCCGCAATCAGCGCAAATCGCCACGAACAGTTGTCCCGGTTCATCCAATGTAAGTGAGTTCGATTGTGGGGGACAGGGACGGTGAAATCGGCAATGGGCAATAGGCGATCGGCATCAGGCAATGGGGCGCCCCAGCCCGCTGCCTATTGCCCACGGCCTATTTGCCGGCCTTTTGTGAGCCGCCAGCCCCGGAACACCAGCCGGCTCAGTTCTCCCGCAGCTCGCCGGCGCCAGCGTTTCACGACCGGACTCCCGATCGGCGCGGGCTGGGGTCCCCACCCGACAAGAGTCCGGGGCCCCTCTTCCAGCATCCGCTCCGTCAGGGCCCGCCCCAGCCGCCTCCGCAGGCCCAGCACCTCGAGTCTCCATGCGAGCAGCATCTCGAGATCGAGGGGAACCCGGGGCAGGTGCGGGTGCCCCGGTCCGGCTTGACCCACGCACTGGAGGGCGCCGTGAATCCAGCGTTGAGCGATGGCGGCGGGGTAGGTGACTCCGGTGTCTTCCTCGAAGACCTCATCGCTCATCGCCCGCTGCGCCAGGAGCTCCCACCGCACCGCCCCGTCCGGGACGCTCAGCGCCGCCAGCTCCAGAAAATGCTGCAGCCGATGGCCGAGTCCGAGCGATCCGTTGATGGCGTGGCTGACCGAGGCCCAGGCAAGCTCGGTGGCCGATGGCACCCTGACCCGCAGGCCTTGCCACTCCACTTCCTCGCCCTGATCCATCGCACGGGACCAGGCGACCGAGGGGGGAATCCGCACCGATGTGCTCCGGTGCAGCTCTACCGGCACTCGCCGGGCCGTCCACAATCCGGGAAGGTGGTGATGGTGAGGAGGACTGGCGATCGGAGTGGATTCGTACCCGCCCGCCCGAAGCAGCGCATAGGCCTCCAGGATGCGCTCTTCGGGCAGGAGGAGATCCACGTCACTCGTGGTCCGGGCGTCGAGGTAGGGATAACGGACCGCCAGCGCGCGCCGCGCGACTCCCTTGATGAGCACGACGGGGATCCGGGCGCCCTGCAGCAGGCCGATGACCGCGACCGCCTCATCGTCAACCTGGAGGACCCTCGCGCTGAGGAGAAAGGCCTCCTGGGTCAGCCGGGTCCGGAAACCGTCGTCAAGCGTGCTCAGAATCCTGAGGGCTCGCAACCTTCTGAAAAGCCAAATCGAGGCCCCTTCATAGGCGATGAGGGCTGGGAGGTGCTCGAGGCGAAGAGCCGCCCACCGGCCGGCCAGATCATCCGGTGGGCTCCCCCCCAGGCGAAGGGTGTCCAGCAGGGTCCGGACGCTCGGTGACTTCACGATTCTCCCGGAGGCGGAGGAAACGCGGTGAGCACCCGGTAGGAGGCTACCTGGTCGGCGCCGGACTCGAGGTACGGGGTGCCGGCGCGGGCCAGCCAGGCATGGGCGGCGAGGGCGTCATGCTCATCCCTGCGGACACCGAGGATCAGCGTGGCCGGGCGTCCGGCCCGGTCAAGCAGGTAGTGCAGCACCAGCGCGCGCTTGAGGCAGGTTTTTCGCCAGGGCGGCGGCAGCCTGGTCAGCACCCGGTCCACCCATTCCGCGAGGGCGTCGTCGTCTACCGTGGCGTCCGGGTCGGCTGGGTGAGAGCGGGCCACGATCCAGCCGGTGATCCGCTCCAGCGACGCCAGGTGGACCAGGGGAGGCAAGAGCACCGCCGCGAGACTGGCGCGCAGGCGCCAGCGCGGGGTCAGCCGGCGGATCATCTCAGGATTTCCGTGACCACCGCGGAGGCGAGGCATTGATCGAGGAAGGCGCGAGTGGTGGCGACGGCGGTCTCGCGGTCCACCTCGTATTCGGAGAGCAACCCTTCGACCAGCTCATCGAAGCTGCGGGCCTCCTTCAACGCCTCCAGCAGCACCAGGCCGGTTTCGCTCACGCTGAAATAGCGGCGCTCACGGAGGTGAAGGACGACGCCTTCGCCTTCGAGCGAGGTGAGCCGGATGTCCGGGTGGCGTCGGTAGGCCGGTTCGTTCATGGGAGAAAGTCCTCGAGGGCGCCGGGGGCCCGAAACAGATCGGGGGCGAGGGTTGCGCGATAGCACCTCGCCTGACGTCCCAGGCGGGAGAGCAGATCGAGATGCTCTTGGGCCCCGGTCGGCTCGAACATCACCCAAAGCGACCACCGCAGCAAGGCGTGGAGCACTTCGGCCGGCGCGGCGGGGCTCAGCGCCGTCCGCTCCCCGCCGACCGACGTGAACACCACGATCTCGGGCACGACCATCTGCACCCAGCTCGAGCCCAGCTCGTCCGGCCAGAAGCCGGTTTTCCGCCGGGCCGTGAGCGGGAGTCCCCCCTCCTTCCCCAGCAGATCGTAGCCTCCCGACCGGAGCGCGATCGGTGAGCGGAATCCCAGCACGCCGGCGCGGTCGCCCGCGTCGACCAGGAAGGCGATGTCATCGGTGCCGACCCGCCAGCCTCGCGCGGCGAGCAGCGCCGTGGTGGTGGACTTTCCCGAATTGGAATTGCCGATCAGCATCCAGCCACGGCCGCGGGGATCGATGCCGGTTCCGGCATGGACATGGTACCTGCCGTCGCGCTTCCAGAGGAAGATCAGGGTCACCAGGAGAAAGCTGCGGAACAGCAGGTCCACATCCGCTGCGGCGTCCCGGCTCAGGAACACCTGCGCATGCGGCGCGGTCGCCTCGATCCGGGCGACGGCCGCCGCCCGGCGCCAGGTCAGGTGGACCCAGCCCAGCGGCTCGCCCGCCTGGATCTCCACCTCACCCTGCGGAAAGACTTCGCGGGCATCCTCGAACGCCGGGACCTGGTCCACCACCTCCACCCGGAGGTCGAGGCCCCTGGGCAGCGGCATACGCGATTCGAGGAGCCAGGCACACAGGGCGGCCTCGAGCTCGGGGTGGTTCGATGCGACACCGTCGATGATGGGCACGGCGGAGCAGCGGTGCAAAACCCGCTCCATCGGCGCGGTGCCCCCGGCCCTGCTCAGGGCCAGACCGGGCTGGCGTCGAAGAAGCCCGAAGGAATCAGCCGGAAGCCCGCCCGGCTTGCCGGCATGACGGGGAATTCCTCCGGCCGGGGGATGTGGGTGACGCCCAGGGTGTACCAGAGCACCAGGTCCGCATCCCTGAGGCTGCGATTGCTCCGAGTCCAGCGCAGCAGTCCTTCGTCCTGGAGCCCGAAGTTCTGGAATTCCCCGGCGGCATGCATCTCGTCGCGGTGGTACGGAGTAATGAAGAGCTGAGCGCCGACGAAACCGCCGGCCCGGCGGACCGGGGAGCCGGGGGCGGCGTAGGGAAGCGCCGTGACCCCGGGGACGAGGGCGTAGCCGACGGCGTGGCCGAGCCGATTGGTCCGCTGGGGGTTCACTACCCGCCAGAATCGGTTCCCCGACGGATCAGGTCCGCGAATCGCTGCGGCTTCGGCCTGCAGAGGGTGGTCCTCCATGGCGAACCAGAGTCCCTCGGAGTTGCGGCGGCGGCTCCGGGGCAGGGCCCGGGTGTTCTGCTCGAAGGCGCGGTTGGGTCTGGCCCCGTCCACGTCGAGATCGAGCCGGTACGAGAAGAAGTGCTGGTGACTGGGTGCAACGATCCCGGGGGCGACCAGGTGGCTCGAGGTCCCGTGGTCGGCGGTGGTGGTACCGTCGCTGGCCGAGTACACCAGCATCATGCCGGTAAGATGGACCTCGACGTCGATGGCTCCGTCCTCTCCAAAAATCCAGCTGAAAGTGAAATCGTAGTTGTCGATGGTGGCGTGGCTGGTGAGGACCAGCTGGCGGGCCCGGCGTGCGCTCCGGGAATGGCGCCAGAGCAGTCCACCATCGCGCTGATAGATGGCGACCGCGCGGGGAACCGGCACCGGCCGCCCGAAGTCATCGGCCATCACCGCGTCGGTATACACGGCGCCGGCCGGCGCGTCGGCCAGGGGAACGGCGGAGTTCAGCCCCGCGTTTCCCAGTCCGTCATTGCCGGCGTCCCTCGGATACCAGACCGGGAAGCGGGGATCGCCATACGCGGCCATCGCCTCGGATACCGACGCCCGGTAGAGGATCGGCCGGGCCCGGTCACCATCCATCCATCGAACATCCCAGAGCTCGAGCCCTCTCCGGGGATGAACGCCGTAGCGCAGCCGCCAGTGCTGCCAGCGAATCTCGCTTCCAGTTACGGTGAAGGCCGGAGCAGCGGGGGGATCCGGCGCGGGGCCGGCGGCGGGGCCGCTCTGCTCCGCCCTGTCGATCCGGGTGACGGAGCCGGTTTCGCTCAGCTCCAGGATGGCTCCGGCCGTCAGGTCCACCCGGAGACGAATTCCCCTGATCGTGCTCGCGGCCGGTAACGCTTCCTGGTGGAAGCCTTGAGCCTGGACTACGCGGTGTCCGTTTTCCGTGGGCAGCGGTGCCGACTCCCCGAGGGCGGGGATGAGGCTTACCAGCAAGGGATCGGTGATGCCCCGGCGAGCCAGCGCCGAGGTCCAGCGGGGGTCACCCCGCACGATTTCCTCGAGCCGCCGCCGAATCATGATTCGCATCGGGGGTTCGCGAGAGGGCAGGGTGTCCCATCGAATCAGCCGGGAGCGGCGGAGATCCAGGTGGGCGCGGATCGGAGTGCTGCTGGCCCAGTCGAACAGAATCGCCTCGGCGGTCCGGCCGAATGACCGGGAACCCCGCTGGGACAGCACTGCGTCCTTGGGGGGCTCGCGGAGAGTGAGGCTGGCGAAGCGCATGGTGGCGGTGAGCCGCCCCGAGTGTTCCAGGACCTCGCGTGCCGCGGTGATCTCAGCGGCCGACAGGGGGTCGAGCGGATCCTGTTGCGGGGTACTGAGCAGGGCCAGGACGCAGAGTGCCGGGGTCATCCTCAGGGCTCTCCTTGGTAGCTCCGGCGCATCGCTTGGGGCACCAAGCGCGACAGGCGCTCCAACAGCGTTCCGCGCTGGCTTTGTAAGTGCTAAAGAGAAAAGACTTTACGATTGCGCTGTCAAGGTAGGGAACGGGCATCGAAATCAGCCAGCTCACCCAGCCAACGCACCCCGCGGCGCTTCAGGGAGCGGGTTCGAGCCCGAGGAGTTCCCGGGCCGTTTCGAAGTCGACTCCCTGGACGATGACGGTCTTCCGGCGGCCGCTCTCGCCCTTGACCAGCGCAATCCGGGCGGGAGCCACGCCGAGCAATTCGGCCAGATAGTCGAGCAGTTCTCGATTGGCCCGGCCCTCGGCCGGAGGAGCGGCCACCCGAATCTTGAGCGCGTCTCCATGAAGGCCGGCAATGCCGGGGCGCGTGGCGCCGGGCTGCACATGGAGCTGCAGCTGAACTCCGCCGGGCACCGCGCGAAGCGGGGTCAGCCGAGCGCACCCAGGACGGCTTCGCGGAGCAGCAGGAGGAGCAGGTAAGCTGCGACGGGGCTCAGGTCGATCGGTCCGAAGGGAGGGAGTCTTCGGCGAATCGGCTCGACGAGCCAGTCGGTGACGCGATAGAGCGGCCGCATCCAGCGATTGTAGCGACCCGCGCCCAGCCACGACCCGACCACCCGGATCAGGATGGCG